>JANNON010000126.1:0-27470 GCA_031399105.1 Blastocatellia bacterium
CGTCCCTCCGTGTGCGCCCCTCGTTTTGTAATTTGGAACTTTAGTAGAAAAGAGGGCGCCCACGGAGGGACGCCCCTACAAAGTTTTAGCCCGCAAGTTTCCTACGGCATGGGCTCGAATCTCTTGACGAGCTCCTGAAACCGCGCATCACCTCTTAGTTTGTCGAAGAGCGGATCCACTCTAATCAACACCAACCCTGGATGACGATTCGCAAATGCTTGATCCAATTGGTCGATAGCGGCTTCATTTTGGTCCAGACCGGTATTGACGATTGCCAGGTACAGTGGAGACACATAACGCTTCTTTGATAATGCCTGCAATCGTTCAAGAATCGCCTCCGCCTGCGCTTTCTGGCCGGCCTCGGCATAAACGAATCCGAGCGACGCAGCAACCTCGGGACGCTTCTCTACTGCCCCATCCGGCAACGGTCCCGTTCCCGGCGAATCCAACAACAAGCGCAACTCATCGATTGCTTCGCGATGCATTCCTTTTTTAGCATACGCCAAACCCAGGTAGTGATGTGCTACCCAGAACTGCGAATCAGTCTCCAATGTTTTCTTGTACTGCTGAATGGCCTCATCGTATCGACTCTGTAAATAAGAGTAGAAGCCAGCGTTGGAACTAATAATCGGCGATAACGGATCGAGTTGCTGCGCCTGCTCGATCTCATCCTTAGCGCGGTCGAACTTGCCCATCTGGACCAGATACGACGCGTACCACTGGTGAGCTGTCGGGTATTTTGGATTCAGTTCCAACGCCTTTTTAAAATCGGCTTCGGCGCTGAGCCAGTCCCAGTCGTAAGCCAGTTTTACAAACGCCCTTGAGGTGTAAGCTTCCGCGAGCCCGGGATCGATCTTCACTGCGCGCTCAGCGGCTGACTTCGCTTTAATCATCTCTTCGCGAGGTGGAACTACGCCGATGTCGCCGAGCAGCGCGTAAGAATCAGCCAGGCCGGAGAACGCTAGCGCGTAGCTGGGATCTGTTTCCTCCGCTTGTTTGAAATATCTGATGCCGTTTCGGAGACCCTCTTCGTCGCGCTTATTCCAAAAGTAGCGTCCGCGCAGATATTGCTCGTACGCTTCACTACTGTCCGTGTAGCGCTTGGTTAGTTTCTTCTCGTCCGCTCCCGTAAGTTGCAGCCGCAGATTCTCGGAAATCTTTCTCGAGATCTCCTCCTGCACTACCAGTATGTCCGAAGGGTTGTTGTTGTACTCAGCGCCCCAAAGTTGCGAACCGTCACTCACATCAATTAGCTCGGCGTGGATGATCAGCCGGTCTCCCACTTTCACCAACCGTCCTGCCAGCACCGCGCCAACATTCAACGAGCGGCCAATCTCCTGCGGATCAACGTTCTTTCCTTTGAATCGAAAGACGGCGTTCCTGGACATGATCTTGAGATTCGGTAGCTGCGAAAGACTACGAATAATGCTTTCGGTGATTCCGTCAGAGAGATACTCCGCGTTCGGATCACCGCTGTCGTTCGCGAAGGGCAGCACCGCAACTGAACTGATTGGCCGCCGCGATGTGAAGTAGTAGACGGCGGAGCTAACGACTGCGATAAGTATCAATCCCAGGATGCCGAGGTAAATTCCGCGGTTTGTTTTGGCTGGCGGGACGCTGTGCTCACCCCCGGAGGTCATCGTCTCCGGCGATGGAGTCGTCATCGTGTCGCTTTTCGTGCGCAGATCTCGCTGGGCCAAATCGAAAGAAGTCTCTTGAGTAAGTCGCCCTGCGGCAGCTTGTTCGGTGCCAATGCGGATCTCGGCAGTAGCTAAATGCAGTTCGTCCCGCAATTGCTCGAGGTCCAGTTTGAAGTCCGTGATCGTTTGATAGCGTTTGGTCCGGTCTTTTGCGAGTGCCTTGGAAACTATTCTCTCCAACTGGCGCGGCACTTCCCCTGAGTGTGTGGTCAGCGGCGCCGGAACGTGATCGAGGATCGAGACTTTCACATGACTATCGGTAGGACCGGCGAACGGCGCCTGACCGGCTACCATCTCGTAAAGCACGACTCCCAGACTGAAAATATCAGTACGCGTGTCTATGTGTTCGCCCTGGGCCTGTTCCGGCGACATGTATCCCGTGGTCCCAATGACCGCGCCAGGATTCGTATGCGTGATTGGCATCGTGACCGCGTCCGGATCAGCGGATGGCAGGTCCCGGTCACTAAGTTTCGCCAGTCCAAAGTCGAGCACCTTAACAATCCGATCGCGCACGAAGCGATCGTTTCGAAGCATGATGTTCTCGGGCTTGATATCGCGATGGACGATGCCCGCAGCATGCGCGGCTTCGAGCGCCATCGCGACCTGAATTGCAATGCCGAGCGCTTCGTCGACCTTCAGTGGATGACGCCACACACATTGTCGTAGCGTTTCGCCGTCAATGTATTCCGTGGCGATATAGTTGGTAGTCTCGTCCTGGCCGATCTCAAAAATGGTGAGAATATTGGGGTGATTGAGGGCCAGCACGGCGCGGGCTTCCTGCTTGAAACGACGAAGCCTGTTCGCGTCCTGGGTTACTTCGAGCGGAAGGACCTTCAGGGCCACTTTGCGACCGTGTTGCTTCGTGTCCTCAGTCAGAAACACCTCGCCCATGCCGCCTTTGCCGATTCGTCTAATGACTCGGTAATGAGCGATCAACCTCGGTTTGTCTGAGGGAGGCTCGGCCGGCGAGTTGTTCTCTGGGTCAGCCATGGAGTGATCATCGACAGATTCGACGCGGGGTTTCTAATCACCTGTTGAAGTCCGCGCATTGTATCACCCGGTTTGCCGCCAAACTACAAGCTTCCTGAGCGCTGGATTATCATTCAAGGAAGTCTTACATCGCCGTCAAGAACTAGGTGACCACCGTGAAACAAGGAGGACTCGCCTGCTTACTGCGGTGCCAGGCCAAGGTGAGCAACCACACTGGTAAAGCAATAGTTCGCTGCACCGAAGAAGCGTTGGACAGGATGAGACTTGCTTGCAGGTTAGTCTTGTTTTTTGGTAAGACAGTTACGAATGAAAGCCCAGCCGCAACTCAAGCTTCGATCACTGGCCTTAGATTATCGCGCTGAGTTGATCGGCCAGTCTTGCGTCCTGCATGCTGATGCCTTTGAGTGGCTAAGTCGTATTCCTGAAAATAGCTTACACGCGATAGTTACCGATCCGCCGTACGGAGTTAAAGAATACACCTTCGATCAAATTAAGAAGCGCGAAAACGGCAACGGTGGCGTGTGGCGCATCCCACCAAGCTTCGATGGTCATACCCGCGCACCATTACCTCGATTTACCGCCCTTAACTCAACAGAGCGTGAGCTCATACGTGAGTTCTTTATAGAATGGGCAAAGGTTGCAATACGCGCGCTGAGACCAGGAGCACATGTATTTATTGCCAGCAATTCTTTTCTTTCCCAGCTAGTCTTTTCGGCCTTGGTTGCGGGTGGCTTTGAGTTTAGGGGCGAACTAATAAGATTAGTTCAGACATTAAGAGGCGGAGACAGACCCAAGAATGCGGAGACAGAATACCCCGGCGTCTGTTCAATGGCGCGTGGCTCGTATGAGCCTTGGGGTATTTTGAGAAAGCCATTGTCAGTAGGAATGAAGGTCAGTGATTGCCTGCGTGAGTTTCAGACCGGAGGGCTGCGCAGGATTGGTCCTGACAGACCATTCAACGATGTAATCGTCAGTGGACGCACGTCCCAGCTCGAACGCAGGATTGCAAAACATCCTAGCCTTAAGCCGCAAGCCTTTCTTCGACAACTTGTCTCCGCCTGTCTCCCCCTTGGCTTAGGCATCATTGCTGATCCCTTTATGGGTTCAGGATCAACGATCGCTGCCGCTGAAGCGAAAGGACTAAACTCGATCGGGGTTGAGCGTTACGGAGACTATTACGAATTAAGCCTGGACGCGATCCCGCTTTTGGCTAAACTGCCATCTCCGATTGAGCAAGATTCGTTCAAGTTTTGACTGGGACTTTATAGATCCAGTTCGCAAACATTTTCGCGTAGCCAGTAGGCTTCACGCTGGCAGTTATGGTTCGTCGGCTCGCCCCTAACCGTCCGCTAAAAAGCCAGTCATCCTTAACAAGACGCTCGCCTAACACGCCCAAAAACTGAAACGGTCGCGGTTTTGTCTCATAATCGCTAGGACGGTTGCTGTCATACACGAAAACCATCAACCAAGTATCCTCAGGATTGTGACCTTGCCACCCTTTCACATAGCGCGAGGCTTTAATTTCAATTCCTTCGGCCGCGTGCTGAACTGAATCACCGCTGTATCTCCCAGCCGGTATCATGTCAGGATGTCCATTGTGGAATTTGTTCTTGATTAAGGTCGGGCAGTACTTGGGAATCCCGGCATTCATAAACTCTCCAACAAGACTACTGAAATTTGCCGACATCATGATGGATTCTAGGCGCGGTATCTTCTCAGCATGTAAACCCGAGTTCACAAGTTTTAGGAAGTAGAGGAAGTCGGTCATTGCTTGTGCAATATGGTTAGTCGTCAAACCGTACGGCAGTATGGTGGCGGGATTAAAACCAGCGGCATCAATGTCAACGGGGCTGCAAGCCAGACTTTCAAGATCGGTAGCGTTCACGACTAACCACTGTATCCGAGTTGGATTCTCCTCAGCAACCTCGCTTTTCTAAATCGAAGTGCGCTTGGTTAGTTGGCTTGCTTGTGGTTTCATACTTTCCGCAAGTACTCCGCCATTAGTCTAAAAGGGCAACGAGAGTCGTTGGCAGAGGCATCGAACCGCAGGCTGTAAACGTCGACCAGCCGTTTAATTAATCTCAATCAGTTAAAAACCATGTCGTTTCCTATTTCACTTCTCTCTGTATCGTTTTGGTTAGTCATCATTGTGTTTGCCACAGCTAGTTCTACCGTGTCGCAACAAACAAAACCGACAGCGAGCCCTACGCCCGTCGCTGAGCAGGATCCTGATAAGCCGATTACGACTTTCATCCGTCGCGTACAACTGCCAATTACCGTCGTCGATAAAAAGGGACAGTTTGTGCCAGGACTTACAAAGGCAGATTTCGTAATACTTGAAGACAAGATTGTTCAGCAGATTGAGACGTTCACCGATGAAAGCAACAATGCTTTGCCACTCTACGTGGGAGTGTTGATGGACACCTCGCCTTCGACCGCGGGCAAGCTCAAGTTCGAGCAAGAGTCGGCGATGAATTTCATTCAAACCGTGGTTCGGCCCAGAAGGGACCGAGTGCTCTTCGCTACTTTTGATCATGAGATCAGTTTGAAGCAGGATTTTACTGACAAGCTCGATTTACTGGATCGGGCAGTTTTCAGTGTGAAGAAAACGGGAAACCAAACGGCCCTCTATGATGCCGTGTGGCAATTCTGCGATGAGAAGATGCGCAACGCGCCCGGACGACGCGTGCTCGTTGTGATCACTGATGGTGATGACACTTTCAGCCGCGCAGATTTGCGCGATGCCATCGATATTGCCCAGCGCACGGAAACCACAATTTTTTCTATTTCGACCAAAGCCGGTTTCACGGCGACTGTTCCGGGAGTAGAAGCTGGGCAAGTGCAGGACAAGGGCGATCGAACTCTCGAGGCGCTGGCAGAGGAAACCGGTGGTATGGCGTTCTTCACCGGCGACATGCTGGCGCTTGAAAGGTCGTTTACGAGAATCTCAAAAGAACTTCGTACGCAGTATCTAGTGACCTATCGACCGTTGAATGATCGCTATGACGGGAACTTTCGCAAGGTCGAAGTTCGGTTGGTCGAAGGGCGCAATGGTCTGAAGGTGCGAACTAAACGCGGATACCGGGCAATGTCCGACAGCGTACGGCCGTAAGGTAAAGGTGAAATGTTTTATCGAGCTCGAAATCTGTTTTTGATCCTGGCGGTGCTGGGAGTAATTGGTCTTTCGATTGAGTTGATTTCAAAAGCTCACTCGGCGGGAGCGCAGACTTCAACCAGCAGCGATCCGTCAGCGATGCAGTCTCCCTCTCCGTCTCCTCGGCCCACCGAAAGGGACGAGCTGCCGGGCGAATCCGACGATGTGCTGCGAGTGGAAACAAACCTCACGAGCATTTTCTTCACAGCCGCGGACAAGAACAGACGGTTCGTTTCGACTTTGAAGAAGGAAGACGTTCGGGTTTTGGAAGACGGAATTCCGCAAGAGATTTTTACTTTCCAACAGAACACAGATTTGCCGCTTTCGATCGCCATTCTGATCGACACCAGCGCATCTGAAGAGCGCACTTTGCCCGATGAGAAGATTGCCGCACGCGCATTTCTGGAAGCGGTGATGCGACCTGGGCGAGACGAAGCCGCAATTGTTTCTTTCACAGGCGAGGTCACTCTCGAACAGGGATTCACCGGAAATCTCGAGCGGCTGCGGCGCGCCGTTGACCGAGTCGAATTCGTTCCACCTTCCGGCTACATCGGCGGTGGTGTCGTAGTTGGCGGCACTCCGCCCATTTCCGACACCCAGCAAATGCTCGCCGGCTCAACGGCGATTTGGGATGCAGTCTGGGCCACGGCTAACGAACTGCTCTCCGACTCAGCAGAGAACACACGGCGCACGATAATCCTGCTTAGCGACGGCGAAGACAGCAGCAGTCAGGTGAAAATGCACGATGCGATTCAGCGTGCGCAAAAAGCGGATGCCCTGATTTACGCAATCGGTATAGGCGACCGCTACTCGTTCGGCGTGAACGAAGGAGCGATGAGCAAGATCGCGGCCCAGACCGGTGGTAGGGCCTATTTCCCTCGGAACGAGAGCGACTTGAAAGAGGCCTTCATTCAGATTCAACGTGACCTGCGCGAGCAGTATCTGGTCGCCTACTCTCCGTCAAACAAGGCTCGCGATGGCTCGTATCGACGTATTCAGATTGAGGTGATGTCCCCGGAAATGCAGAAGCAGAAGCTCAAACTGAACTTCCGCCCCGGCTATTTTGCAAAAACTCTCGAGCCCGCCAGCAAGAAGCGCTAGATCGTCAGCTCCTCCAAAAACTGAGCCTTGGACCCGTTGGCCCAGTTTTGCTACACCGCATAACTTCCTCAGTGACAAACTTTTGCCAACTCTGTTATACTGCGCGGGCCATCCTCGATGAGGTGGCTTCCTGCTCCGGAATCCGATAACCCCGACTCAGCAATCAGCCTTCTGATTGGCTGTCATCCCCAGCAAACCAAAATGATTAGAGACTATGCAGACCCGCGTCGGGTGCTGATTGTCGACGACGACCAGAAAATTCTCGATCTGCTGGTTGAGTTGTTGCATGCCGAAGGCTACGACGTAAGACCGGCCAAAGATGGCATTGTTGCTCTCACCATTGCCAGGGCTTTTACGCCTGATCTCATCATCAGTGATGTCGTGATGCCCGTCATGAACGGCATTGCTCTGTGCCGTGAGCTCAAACAGGACCCCAATCTTAGTTCCATCCCCGTTCTGCTTATCAGCGGTTTACGCCAATCCGACAACGACAGTCTGGAAGGATTAGCAGCTGGAGCCGACGACTATATCGATATCCCGTTTCGCAATGAAGAGTTGTTGGTGAAAGTTGCGCGCCTGACTGAGCGTCACCGGGTGGAAAAGCACTACCGCGAGATAGTTGAGCAGGCGGTTGACATAATCTACACGCGAACCCTTGAAGGGACCATTACCAGCATTAACGCCGCGGGCGCGAAATTCTTTGGTCGTTCCCAAGCGGAAGTGATCGGCTTGCATCTGAGCGAGCTAATTGGAGCAGATGCCGCCCGGCGAGATATCGAACAGACCCGCAGTCACCGCTCAGATTCACCAATCCATTCCTTGCACCGTTTACAGGATGTTACCGGCGCCTGGCGTTACCTCGACGGTGTCATCACTGTGGAACGCGATCGCCACGGCAATGCGGTGGCAGTGCGCGGCGCTGTGCGCGACGTTACCGAACAGAAACTTGCCGACCATGCATTGGCAGAGAGTGAAGAGCAGTATCGGCGGCTCGTTGAACTTTCACCGGAAGCGATAGTGGTCCACCGCGAGGGCAAGTTCCTTTACGTGAACCAAGCTGGCCTGAACTTATGGGGAGCTGGTCACGCTGACGAGTTGATTGGTAAATCCGTGGAGGATGTTGTGCATCCGGACTACCATCACTCATTAGAACAGCGGATTGAACAGATCGAAAAACTGGGAGTGCCTACGGAACTTGCGGAAGAGAAGTTCGTCCGGTTAGACGGTGAAATCATCGATGTTGAAGTGGTCGGAATGCCGTTTACCTTTCGAGGCCAACCGGCAGTACAAACTCTGATCAGGGACATTACCGAGCGCAAACGGGCCAGCGATGCGCTCAAGCAGACCGAAGAACGTTTGCATACAGTGATCGGCAGTGCCTCACTCATTTTATTTGCGGTCGATCAGGACGGCATCTTCACACTTTGCGAAGGAAAGGGTCTCGATACCCTGGACCTGCGCCCGGGTGAACTTGTCGGCCAATCGATCTTCGAAGTCTATCGACACAATCTGACCATTGTTAACAGCGTCAACCGAGCGCTGGCGGGGGAGGCTGTTTCCGTTTCTGTTGAAGTAGGCCCATTGGTTTTCGATGTCCGTTACTCGCCGTTGCGCGACGACGAGGGAAAAGTTATTGGCGTGATTGGAGTAGCAACTGACGTTACTGAAAGTCGAAAGGCGGAAAAAGCTGTTCAGGAGAATGAAGAGCGTTATCGCGAGTTGTTCGAAAATGCGAACGACATCATCTACACCCATGACCTCCTGGGGAATTTCACGTCGCTTAATCGCAGTGGCGAAATTATTACCGGATACTCGCGGGAGGAAACGGTAACCATGAACGTTGCCGATGTCATCGCACCGGAGTATCTCGAGATTGCGCGCAGCAAAACGGCTAGTAAGGCGGTGGGCGAGAAGCCCACTGTGTATGAACTGGAGATCATCACCAAAGAGGGCCAGCGAGTGCGGTTGGAAGTCAGCACCCGTTTGATCTATCGCGAAGGTAAACCGGTGGGGGTGCAGGGAATTGCGCGTGATCTTACTGAGCGGAAGCGATCAGAAGAGGCGCTGCGTGAAAGCCAGGCGTTCTTTAACAGCTTCATGGACAACAGTCCGGCCGTCGCCTTCATGAAAGACGATCAGGGGCGGTACGTCTACGTCAATAAGCCCTTTGAGAGGTTGTTTGGCAAACCACTGGAGTTTTTGAAGGGCAAGCGCAGTTTCGATTGGCTGCCAACAGAGTTCGCACAGCGAACGCACGATCACGATCTGAAAGTTCTCGCCAGCGGAGTGTCAGAAGAGATTCTGGAGACAGTTCAAATCAATGACGGTCCGGCGAATCAATGGCTGGTCTTCAAGTTTCCCACCACTGATGCCGCCGGTAAGAAATACGTCGGCGGTGTTGGAGTCGATGTCAGCGCGCGCCGTCAGGCTGAAGAGGCACTGGCGCAACAAGCCGAGCGCGAGGCAATGACGCACCGTATATCTCAAGCCGTGAGATGCTCGCTGGACAGCGTTAAAGTTTTCCACACGGCGGTACAAGAACTTGGTTCACACCTCAAGGTTGACCGTTGTTCGCTGTACATGAAAGACGACTGCGCGCAACTTGCCAAAAATGTGGCGGAGTACCACGCTGAGTCGGTCCAGCCGGCGGCCTCGGATTTTGAGTTGGCCGACCTGAAGAGTCTGATTGAATCGCTGGATGAAGGCGGCATCCTGGTTTTTGATGACGCCGCCAGCGACCTGCGAATTCGGCCTGTCTACGATCGCATTCTGGCGAAGGCCGGAGTTCGCTCCATCATGTATGTTGCGATCAAGGTGGGCGACGCAATCCCCGCGGCCTTCGCGCTATCGACAACGAAGGTACTAAGGACCTGGAGCGAATCGGACATCGCGTTAGCAAAGGCAATTGCCGATCAAACTGGAATCGCGATTCGGCAGGCACAGCTTTATCAGAAGGCAGAAGCGACTTCGACCCGGGAAGCACTAGTCAATCGTCTGACCACAGCGATTAGAGCTTCGTTGAGTCTGCCAGAAGTCTTGAGTACTGCGACCCGCGAGTTGGGCCGAGCGCTGTCTGCCTCGCGCGTTCATCTGCATCTGTATGACTCGGCCAATCCGGAATCGCAGGTGGAGCACGAGTACGTCGCGCCGGGCTGCGAGAGTCTCAGCCACTTGAGTGTTAGCTATGACGATCCCATCGGCACGCATCTATTGCAGTTCTCCAAACCTATCGTGATCAATGATTCTCTGAACTATTCGGAGGGTTCAGTAGAGTTCAACGCCGCAGTTCGCAGGCACGCCCTGGCCGTCAATGTGCGATCGCAAATCGATTACCCCCTGGTCGTCAAGGGCGTATTCCGCGGAGTGATCTGCATTCATCAAACCGATCGAGTGCGTCGCTGGAGTGACGACGAGATTGCGCTGGTCCATGCGGTGGCCGAACGACTTGCTATCGGTATCGCCCAGGCGGAGCTTTTCGAGATGGTCGCGCGCGGGAAGACCGAGTGGGAGACCACGTTCGACGCGATGTCGGACGGTATCTTTATCTTCGACAACAGTGGCCAGCTTAAGCGGGTGAATCGCGCCGGTGCTTCGATGGAAGACACCCACCCGCGACTACTACTCGGCCGCAAGTGCTGCGACATTCTCCGAAACAGTGTAGAGGACCAACGCTGCGTGGTTGAAAACGCGATCGAAAACGCCAGCAGCGTGACGATCGAGATCACTCCTACTCGTCTTAACCGCCCGCTGCTGGTAACGATTGAGCCCGTGTTTGACGGCGGCAAGATCATGGCGGTCGTCTGTACCGCACGTGATTTGTCTGAATTGCGTAAGGTTGAGGCAGTAGCGCGTCAGCATCAGACATTGCTGAACAACATTCTCGAAAGTGCGCGTGAGTCGATCTACGCGGTCGATACCGACGGTCGCTTCAAGTGGTGCAACACCGCGACGCTGGTCGGTCTCGGATACAAACGCGAAGATTTCATCGGTCGCCGTCTCCTCGATATGGTTTACGAAGCGGACTGCGAACTGGTTGAGAAGAAGTTGAAGATTGCGTTGGAGGGTCAAGCGCAGACTTACGAGATGAGGTATTTCGCACACGACGGGCAGTTGCGTTACGCGCGTGTGGATAACTCGCCATTGGTGGTGGATGGGCAGACAACCGGCGTGTTGGGAATCGCTCGCGACATCACCGAACAGAAGGAAGAACGGGAACGCGCGGCACGCGCGGATAAGCTCCGAGCCCTGGGTCAACTAGCATCGGGTGTCGCGCACGACTTTAATAATTCGTTGGCCGCGATTCTTGGGCGTGCGCAGTTACTCCGCCGGCAGACCAAGGACGACGCCCTCGTACGCAACCTCGATATCATTCAAACTGCTGCGGAAGACGCTGCTGCGACCGTTAGGCGAATTCAGACCTTCGCGCGTAAGTCGCCGGCGCGCGAGTTTGAGTTGCTTGACATGCGTGGTCTGCTCAACGATGCGGTAGAGATCACGCGCACCCGCTGGGAAAACGAAGCGCGCCTTCGTGGTCTGGATTACGAAGTCACGCTTCACTCAGACCATGGTCTAACCATCTTCGGCAGTGCCTCTGAGTTACGCGAAGTCTTCGTCAATCTAATTGTCAATGCGGTAGACGCAATGCCGACTGGAGGCAAACTCGCGATCAGTTGTGAACGCATCGGCCCAGACTTGCGGTTAAAGTTTGCCGATAGCGGCACCGGAATGCCGGAAGATGTGCGACAAAAGATTTTCGATCCGTTCTACACCACGAAAGGCGCCCAGGGAACTGGACTGGGACTTTCCGTGAGTTACAGCATCATCGAACGCCACGAAGGTACGATTAGTGTCTCTTCCGAACTCGGTGCCGGTACGATATTCACTATCGACCTCCCCGCTAAAAATGCCAAAGCGCTCAAGGATGCGTCACCGGAAGTGCTGGTCGAGGTACCGCCGTTGTCTATCCTCGTGGTGGATGACGAAGCTACGGTCAGAGAAACTCTCGCGGATATGCTCGACGCACTCAATCACAAGGTAGTGCTGGCCCAGAGCGGTCAGGAAGCAGTACAGAAGATGGCCACGATGGGAGACTTTGATTTCGTCTTCACAGACTTGGCGATGCCGGAAATGGATGGCTGGGAGACCGCTCGTGAAATTCGCAAGCGACGGCCAGACATAAGAATCGTACTTGTCACCGGATATGGGCCAGGGACGGTGCCGCCACTTGGAGAAGAGAAGCTGGTTGACGGAATCATCGGTAAGCCTTTTGATTTCACGCAGGTCAGCAACATGATCAAGGAAGTGGTCACGCGCACAGGCCTGCTGGAAGAAGTCGGCGCCTAGTTCTTACAAGCAGAACCCGGAGCGACCTGAAAGGTTCAAGTGTGCGAGGCACTGAACTCTTTTCACGCCGCTCCGGGTTCTTCTGACGATCAGCAACCAAAACGTTTGGGTCTGATCGTAAGGTTAGTTATTGCTCATTATTCCAGCTGACGCAGTAAAGCCGACGCCGAAGCCGACGACCACTGTTGGTCCGTTCCAGTCGTCCTTTTCTGCCAACATGAATCCGGTGGAAGCGCTCGAAAGATTTCCATAGTTCTTGAGCACTTCGTAAGAACCGTGAACTTTCGAAGAATCTTTCTCGATGTCGAGCTGCGAACAGACACCGTCGAGAATTTTTTTGCTGCCAGTATGAATCAAACAGTCGTCCACTTGTCCGATAGTAGAGACGGGTGACTCGGGATGGTTTAAGACATTCCTGACGGTTGTAACTGCGTAGTGCGCACCGCGAGTTGGGACGCTTGGCCTCATGAAGTACTGAGGTCTGCCCTTCAGGAATGGATGAGAGCTGTTGCTATTCATCGTCAGTAAATTTACGTCGTCGGGTTCAACATTGGTCAAGTGGGAGATTGGGCCAAACGCGGGCTTTCCTTCTTCACTGCCGACCAGCATTGCTACCGCGCCGTCACCAAAGAGCATGGACTGAATGACGAAGGTGGTATCCAGCCTTTTCTGTTCGAACTGGGCATCATCAACTTTTCGCTCCTTCCGCATTTTTAAGATCTCTCGAAAGCCGAAGTAGTCATCACGGAGCAACGGCGCTACGTAAGGGGTGTGGGCTTCAGCCATCAAGACGATGGCCAACTTGCCGGGATTTGCAGCCAGGTACCATTGCGCTACTTCGATGGATTTCAGAAGTACCGAACAGCCCTGAGCTTGCATGCTGACAGTTCTCAAAGAACGAGATAACAGTCCGTGTGTCTGTCCCATAACTTCAGAGGCAAGGCACGGAAGCATTTGATCGGGGGTGTTTGTCGCCGCGACGAGCAAGCCGACGCGAGTCGGATCTCCCTGCCACTGCTCAAGGCAGCGTCGGGTTGCGTCTATTCCAAGCTGGGTGGTTGAGCTGGTTGGGTTGGCCACGCCGCCGGCGAGGAACTCCGGGTAGTTCTCTAAAGTGGAATAGCGTTGATCCACACCAAGACTGTGAACGGTGTTGATTAGTTCGGGGGAAACCTTGTGCATGAGAGCGCCAACCAAATCGGTGGTTTTGAACGCGTGCTGCGGTGTGGCGGTGGCTGACGATAACAGGTTAATCACTATTACTCCTGGGGAAAACTGAGATAAATTCCAACTTGTTCGAGACTATTCCTTATCAATGACTGTGCCACAGTAGCACTTAATCCAGGGCTACGTCTTAAGTGGTGAAATACTTACAGTTATCCTGCCGATTAGCGCGCGCCCTGGCGATTTCCCCGAATGGCAGTTTGGATACCGAGTATCCATGAAATCGAGTGCTATGAAGGATTCCTTGTATCGGTAAGTGTTTAGGAAGGTATTGGACTGGTAAGCAGGTATACAGCTGTGTAGCAGGTATCCGAGAAAACGGCTTTGCCCCAAAAGTCGGAAACCGAGGTGACATATGAGTCAGAGTAGCGACTTATGGGTCAACTCGCCTATAGACACGGCTCGGGATGAGGGTGACAATTCATCCGAGAGCATGGCCCAGACGAGTCTTATAACGCTCTTGTGCGACTCGCTGACCGTTCTCTGGAAGGATTGGCCTAAAGACATGGAACTCTCAGTTCTAAGTTCATCCGAGTGGAAGTTTTCACTTAGAGGCGTGTGTCCGCACTGTCACAGTAAGTCTGCGTTTTTGATGGTCGGCCAGCAACATGTTGAAACGTTAAAGAGTAGCACCAACAAGGCTCGGGTTGCATCGGTAATGCAGTGCCAAGGATGTTTGCAGTTCATCCTAGGACTTGCTATCCGCAAATTCGACAACTGGGCATATGAGAGTCATTACCCTATCGGGATGCCTGACGATACTGTTGACGAGCTTGTGCCAGAGGACATTGCCGCAGATTTTGCCGAGGCGATGCGCTGCCTATTCGTTAACTCGCCAAAAGCGTGTGTCGCAATGTGCAGGAGGGCAGTCGAGGCTAGTTGCAACAAGTTAGGAGGAAAGGGGAAGAATCTAAAAGCAAAGATTAACGACCTCGCGGAACGTCGAAAGATAGCAGACTCGTTGAGAGATATGGCTCACGCGGTACGCATTACAGCGAACGAGCAGCTTCATGGAAAAAACCGCCAGTCTAGAACCAAGAAAGATAATGAACCGGAACCGGAAGGTGACTCTACGACGGTTAACGTAGTGACCTCCGACTTAGACCAGTTTGGAGAAACTGACGCTAAAGCGATGACCGTGTTTGTTAAAGAGTTCTTGCACCATGTTTACGTGATGCGTGAGCGCGTCAGGCCGTATCTGGAGGGTGAGGCTCCTGCATCAACTCAAGATGGTTCTGCCCAAAACGTTGGCTCAATTCCAAACTCGAAAATTGACTGAATGAGGCAACAGATATTGTGACAAAGCACCTTACAAAGAGCCTCGTTGATTTGCGCTGTTTTGGTCTTGCTGCGAAGCGAGTCACCAAACTTTGCCTTTATCATGCTGAACGTCGTTTCGACGTTGGATCGCTTGTGTTATGAACATAAATTTCATATTTGCCAGTTGCTGTAAGGAAGAATCAAAGCGGCTCGCGCAGGTATGCAGTCAAAAAAGGTGCAACTATTCACAGTTAACAAATTAAGGCCCTGACGGCGCGAACCGTCAGAGCCTTTGAAAACCAAACGCGATTGCTCGCATTCGGTCTCGGGTAAAGTCATTGTGAGCCAATCGCCATGAAAGGCAAGGCCCACATGTCTGACTTGACCGAACGAGAACTCAAAGCGCTTGAGATCGCCGCTAAGGCAAAATTACAACGAAGTGGCGATCGCTGGTTTGTTCCTGCACAAACTGGACAGCGCGGAACCTACTACACAGTTAAACCCGATCCTGCTCACCCCCACTGCACTTGTCCTGATTTTGAATCGCGCAAGCTGCGCTGTAAACACATTTTTGCTGTCGAATACACAATCGAACGCGAGCAAACACCTGACGGTGAATCTGTTGTCACCGAGACCCTGAAAATCAGTCGAAAGACTTACTCTCAGGACTGGCCCTCGTATAACAAAGCACAGACCCACGAGAAGGAACAATTTCAAAAACTCTTGCATGAACTGTGTAAGGGAATCGGGGAACCGTCCCAGAACATCGGCCGTCCACGCGTTCCACTCGATGACATGATCTTTAGTGCCGCGTTCAAGGTCTACTCAACCGTTTCGGCACGGCGCTTCATGTGCGACTTACACGACTCGCATACCAAAGGCTATATTTCTCGGGTTCCCTGCTACAACACGATCTTTAAGTACTTTGAAAGCGAACTGCTGACTCCTCATCTTCAATTGCTAATCGAAGAAAGCGCACTGCCACTGCAAGCCGTTGAGTCTGCTTTCGCCGTTGACTCATCCGGCTTTTCAACCTCCCGGTTCATCCAATGGGTCCAAGCTAAGCATCACAACCCAAAACTTCTTGAGAAACGTGATTGGGTCAAAGTCCATTTGATGTGCGGTGTTCAAACCAATGTCGTTACCGCCGTGGAAATTACCGACCGATTCGCGGCCGACTCGCCTCAGTTCAAGTCGTTGGTGGATGCAACCGCTCACAACTTTGTTATGAATGAAGTCTGTGCGGATAAGGCTTATCTCTCAGCCGCTAACCTACAGACCGTCGTTGATCATAGTGCGATGCCCTACATCCCATTCAAGTCTAATAGCGGCCCACATTGGGGAGCTAAGCCAATCGCTGCATTGGACAAAAAAGCTCAATGGAAACGTAAGAGCAATCTTTGGCGTCAGATGTACCACTACTACGAATTCAACCAGCAGTGGTTCATCCAGCGCTACCACCAGCGTAGCAATGTCGAATCCACGTTCAGCATGATCAAAGCGAAGTTTGGCGACTCACTTCGAAGTGAAACAAAAACGGCTCAGGTGAATGAAGCCCTTTGCAAGATCCTCTGTCACAACTTGTGTTGCCTCGTCCAGAGCATGTATGAATTGGAGATTAAGCCGGACTTTTGGCAGGAGTAGGATTCCCGTTGATTCACCGCTCGAATTCTGATATGTCGTCCGTCAGATGATGCACATATACGATCTCTCGATCAAAATTGGTCTGACCCCAACTCGTAGCATTTGAATTTCCATACTGCCCTCGTTTTCCCAATGCCAGAAGCAATCACAAAGCATTTTTCTGGGATGTTTGGTCACTCCAGCTCTGGGACCACTTAGCGGTAGCTTGTTGGCTTTCCAGGTAGGCAGTTACTACTGTTAATTTTGATTCTGACGGTTACTTCAAAGAAAGCATCCGTTGAGCAACTTCGGCTTCTTTACCCTCATCAAGCTTTCCTACCCATACCTCCCTTAAGGTACCGGATCGGTCGACAAGAAGCAGAGTTGGCGTAGCCGACACGTTTATTTCCGAGAGGGGTATGTTGAAAATACCGTCTACTGGAATGCCTTGATCCGAAAGATAGCTAGCGATTTCGGTCTTATCGCCAGGGACCACCCCCAGCATTCGCGGCTGGTCTCCAGATCTCTGCTCGCGCAGTCTCCGATAGAAGGCAGCGCTTTCCTCGCAGTATCTGCATCCCTTTTGGAGCACCAGCACGAGGGTCGTTCGCTCATCCCACTTGACACCTGGGAGCGATACTTGTGAGCCTACTTTAGGTTGCGGAAATTCTGGCTTCGACTGCCATCTGGAGCTGACATAGTTTCCAACTATGATCACAGCTACAGCGATGATCGCAATATTCGTTGTGACTTCCAGCACCCGGCGAGCCTTAGGTGAAGTTCTCATTCTGTTTAGCGAAACTGTTTGAGTTAGTTCTTAGGCGATGGCTTCGCAGCTGTTTGTTTTTTCTGGGATGATGCCTTTGTGGCGAGCATAGCTCCTGCAAGCTGAAGCCGGAGCTGAAGTCTCAGAGACGGCTCTCTAATATCGTTAATGATCTGATCGGCACGGAACCAATCAGTAGTTGCAAGAGCTGACAGCGAGGAATCGATGGTCAACTCACTCAGGCTTTCGGGGAAGACACCAATGCTGGCCTGAGCTTCCCCAATCCTGGTCGCAAGGCCAAACGCGACGGCAGGCTTCGCTGGCGGATCTATTACAGCAGCCGATGAGTTGGCATACTTTGTGGCGATCAAGAATGTTTCAAACGCACGCTGAGGATCTTTTTTTACTAACATCGCCGCAGCTGAAAGCGCCAGCTCGACCTTATGCGGGCTCGGAGACGCCGTATCCAAGACCTTTAGCGCGTTGCTGATTAACTCGAAACCGAGGATCCGATCTGCCTCAGCGGCAGCTCGGGCCAAGGCGAGGAATGCCCAGGCCCGAGTCTCTGCTGACGAGATCGACCCGGCGAGGCGCTGAGCTTCAATGAACTTCTTCTGTTTCACCAGCCCGTTTATGCTAGTGGTTAGGAAAAGATCTGCGAAAGCTGATTTCGTATCAGGATCACTGAACCCCTTTATCGCATCAGCTGCCATGTTTAAGTTTGCCTGAGTTTGTGCACCTTCTTTTCTTAGTAATTCCGAAACAAGCCGGAGGAGCCGGAGGTCGCGCTTTTCAGGATTTGGATCCTTAAGGATTTCATTTAACCGGTCGCGCGGCTCTGAGAATTTCTCCGGCTGAAATGCGCTTAAGGTCGCCCTCGTTTGTTCCGAGACGAAGGGGGCCATCTGGTCCAGGAGCAGATCGAAGGCAAGCAACTGTTCGGGCGCATATTGCAAAATGACAGGCCGAGCATTCAGGGTGAAATTTGTGAACAGTGAACGGATGTAGTCCGGGTTGGTGCCCGGCTCGCTAACAACATTAGTAGCGTTCTGAAGCGATCGCATGAAATAACTGATAAACGCAGCTCTTGCTGTCGCGGGCATGTCTCTATCGGATTGAATGATTTCAGAGAGGTACGGCAGGCTAAAGGGATCCAGTGTGACATTCTGCGCAAGAATCTGGCCCGCTGCATTTTCGACTCGATTAAGAAGCTCACGATTGCGGATCTCCAGGAGCTTTTTGACTACATCGCCAAGCAGGTTGGATACGACGCCGTCCTGAAGACTCCTTGCGGCGAGCTCCACAGCTCGGTCAGGATCAGTATTCAAAAGCGACAAAGCCATGCCAGCAGGCTGATCAGCCTTTACTCGTCGGCTATTCAACTGTCCGAACCAGTTGTCCTGCTTTGGCGAGAATTCCCGGGACCTTTTGGTCGCATCAGCAGCGGCGTATTCCTTTTGTAGCGTAGCCGCTTTTTCGGCATCGAGTCGCGCATAGGCAGCCAGCACTTGATTGCGCAAGGTTAGACCTTGATACCGCTGCCACGCTGTAGCCTTATCTTGTGAGACCCATTCTTTTAGATCGTTTAGCGCAACGTCGAGCAGTCGCTCGGCTTGTTCATGTTCAGAGCCGGGCAATAGTCTTGCGGCATACATTAAGAGCTTAACTCTTTGCGGTATGTCCGGTAGTTTGGAGACCTCCGTCGAAGAGTTCAAGATTGAGGTAACAGCCAGGGAATGGTAGTCATACTCCTGAGCTGCCATGCGCTGTTGCGCCTCGCCCTCTGGTATGTGTCCAGAAAATCCTTGTGAGATGAGGAGGCACAACAGAACAATCGCACTTACACTTTTCATCATCCAGTTCCTTGCTCAACAGTCTCCACTTGAGAAAGGGGCGTCAAAACCTGAAGCCTCAACGCCCAGGTTTTCGATCAATTTTCTGGCGGCTCTTCCACGCAGGGGAAGCACTTGCACATGCATTTAGTCTGCTTCGTTGCGCAATGTCCCTGGTTAGGAGGGGTCGACTGGCCCATGCAAAATTCGTACTCACGCATACAGCCGTCTGTGCAGGCATCAGCATAACTAGCTGGTGAGACCAGACTTGTGAAGGACGCGATGGCAACTAATAGTACCAGCGTCAAAAGTCGGAATTTCAAAGGCATGGAGTTTAACCATTCTTTTGGCAAGCGTGCCCTTTCATGAGGCACGGAGATGAGGCGAAAACAGGAACTTCAGTCGTCCTTTTGAGTTTCTAAGAGACGCTAAAGCTGTGGGTCAAGTAAGGATGCAAGGCGCCGAGATCCTAAGTCGCGAGACCAATCCATGTCAACTATTTTGGAATGCACCATTTTGCAATGTATTGTCGTGACTGAATAGAATGTCCGTTTTGCTAATCGAATAAAATGGCCTCTACGATACATACCCGAAAGATAGAGGAAATGAGACACCAAACATTTGACACTACCCTCGTGCCTTATAAGTAAATGAATCATCCGAGCTGCCACCGAAACACAATCGAAAGTATTCTTAGGACCGCGTGTTCCTAAATCTATCTAGTTACAACTGAACCTCTGGGAGAAAAAGCTGCTGGCACACCTCAGAAATCTTGAGGTTAAATCATGACAGATGAGAATGAATCATTAACCAACGCTGAAATTGCAAAACTCGCTCGGAAATTATTCGGGCCGGAAGAAGAATGGAATGACGATGTCGTCGAATTCGTTCTGAGGCTTTACGACGTCGACACTGCGGACACGACAGCCTACGGCAAGAAACTGCTCAACAACTTCGTTCGAAGAAAGCGCGAGCAAGGCGAGGAGGTGCCACCGCAGGCTCTAATCCTGCTAGCGGAAATCGAGCAGGAACTAAATACACAAGTCACGGAGTGAGTAACGTGATAATCCGCTGGTAACGACGCATAAGAATAGAATGTTCCGTGATTACAAAGTCGTCGTGCGGAAGATCAACCCACGTCCGAGCTGACACTTGACCCTTCTTCTCGATCCCTCCGCCAATCAAAAGTTGCTTCGCTAAACTCTCAGATGGAAGCTCCCCGTCATGAATGTAGTCACTAAAACCAGGGCTCTTTACAAAATTCTCAATCACCCCTCGTTTGCTAACCACTAACACGGCTCTATTGGAATCGGAGAGTTCGACGCATTTAACAGCAGCTGCAGTTAATGACACTTGAAATTGTTTGCCAACAAACTTGCATGTGTCCATCGAGATACCAAACTTCCTCACAATGCGCCGCACCGCTGCTGAAGGCAACAACAATTCACCCGCAAACTGATTCGCCGCTTGTTCGAAACTGTCTTTGTCCTCCGAAGCCAGCCCAACCTGGGCCGTCTCACAGACCGAATCAGCAACATCGTGACCAGGCAAAACGTAGTGTCCGATCTCATGCGCAATCGTGAACCTTTCTCTCTCCTCTCCAATGCCTTCGCGCACAGCTATGATTCCACGCGGACGATCTGCAATCCGGATCAAGGCCCCGTCAAACCCGGTCGATTTCACACGTTCGATTCGCAGGCCGATTCTCTCAGTCACGTCAGTCAAGGAAACAGGTTGCCCAGCATCGACATACTTCAGCAAAGCTTTAGCAAAATGTTCAGCTGGCGACCGACTCATCGTGCTAATCGCCCCCTTTCTTATCATCCAGCAACTTGGCTTGAAGCTTCCTTAAGATATTTTCATCCTTTGCTGAAAGCTCGCGCTTGAATCGGAAACTTCTAACTACTACTTCCGGCCGTGACACCCTGCCAGGTTCCGCATGCAACGCTTTTTCAATTCCGCGCTGGGCGTTAGTTGTCCGGGGATCTTCTCTTTCGGCTCCGGCCGCTAACTTCACAAAAACAGTTAACAACTCCTTCGGTATCTCTTTCCTCTCTTGCTTTCGCCGATCCATAAAGCGCAAGATCAGATCCAACACATACTTCACCGACTCATCTGGATCGATTCCGTGTAACCTCAACACAAAGTCCACTGCTGCATCGTCCCACTCTTCTTCCGGCCCGAATAATTTCCGGGCGAGTTTTGCGATTCCTGCAGGGCTTAATTCATTTCCGTGTTCCATATTCGTCAAAATTAACCCTGCCTCGGCACCCGACCAACAAGGCGCAAAATGACTGGCTCAGGAACGACATAAATCAATCTCCGTTTCAAATCAGTTACCTTTCGCGGGGATAACTTCATGACCTCAGCAATCTCCGCCCGCGTCATATTGTCGACGAACTCCAGGTCAATGAGTCTGTGCATCACCAGATCTCGGGGAAAGTACGATTTCAACGCTCGTGCAATAGACTTTCTTTCAACTAGGTCCTGGATCTGCTCCCTGATCTTATTCGTTCCAAGCTTCTCCTCTGCCACTACTTCGACTGAGTCAGTCCTTCGAGACTTTGCCAGCCACTTCAGATGAATGTGTTGCATCACACGGGCCATGTACCGACCAAGGTTCTTATGGTCCTGAAGATCTTTACGTTTCCAGGGCTCCTCCTTATAAAACATCTCAAGAGTGTCATTTAATAAATCCTCTTCCGAATAATCACCGTAAGTCTTCCCTTCAAATAATGACTTCGCAGTTGCCCGTAGCTTCTTAAGAAAGACGCTTTTGAAGAATTCGTTATTGTGCGGGTCGAACTTGGTGAAGTCGTCCATAGCTACTCGAACAAAGCGAACCCGCCAATGACGAAAATACTTTCGTACTTTTCCCGCCCGAAAACGCCCTAATGGTTGGAAGGCAGCTGCGACTTTATCAGCCGCACAAAAGCCAAGATGCGTGAATTATATCAAGCGAGGCAACGTAACCCCGGAAATCCAACCTTAGGAGGAATGCTGCAATGGAAAATCAACCGAACATCTTTGACCAAGCGCTGAAAACAGCTGATGAAAGGATTGCAGTCATTGACACTCAACACAATACGCTTCAGGCACAGCTCAATAACCTCTTGACCGAGAGAACAATTCTGCTCGGTACACGTAGAGCCCTGCTAATTCAACTCGGTGAAATTGTTCCACAAGACAATTCAATCGCGCAGACAACCCCCTCTCCAACGAAAAAGCCTTTCAAAGGTATGGGCCAGGCACGTGCAGCCAGAAAGTACCTCTCCGAGATTGGCCGCCCACAGACCCATACTGAAGTCGTGGAAGCACTGCTTAAAGGCTACCTAAAGATCGCATCGAAACATCCTGGCAATTCAATAAGATCATCCATGCAAAAACATCCGGAGTGGTTTCGGTGGTCCAAACTCAATGGTAATCGCGGCCGGTGGGAATTGGTCGAGTGGCCTCAACCGGTTCAACAACCAGTCGATACATCTCCAAATGACACTAACGTAGCCACTTTTCCTGGTCGCCAAGTAAGAAGCCAAGGAATTCACACTGAATTGTTAGCCTGAAAGGGATCACTATGACAGAAACACCGAGCAAAAATCGGACTACTTACAAGACCGCGCAAATGAATGAGAAAACCCTATTTCTCATTCTGCTTAGCAGAATCTGCGCCGGCATAACCGCGCCCCTTCATACCTTCGGAAGACCCCCGGTACCGCTTCGCGACGTATTATTCGCAATGGTGTTCAAGGTCTACTCAACAAAATCGTGTAACTGGTGTATCTCGGATCTCGAGGCCGCCCAGGCTCAGAACTTGATCTCCAAAGTACCTATGCCGAACACCATCTTGAAATACTTTGAAATGAAATCGGTCACCGTTTTACTACGCCAGCTCATCATCGAAAGCAGTCTGCCACTGTGTGACGTGGAAACTGTGTTTGCAGACGATTCAACGGGCCTCTCAACCTGCCGTTTCGCTCGATGGGTCGATCACAGGTACGGGAAAGCCGAAGTAAGAGAAAAGCGACAATGGATTAAAGTTCACATAATGTGTGGCGTCATAACCAACATCATTACAGCAGTCGAGATAACGGGACCAACAGCCGGCGACAGTCCTTATTTCAAGGTCTTGCTGGAGACAACTCTAAAGCATTTTCACGTCAAAGAGATATCGGGAGATAAGGCTTATTCCGCGCTCAAGAATTTGCTGTTGGCGTGGCAAAACAAAGTGCTTCCTTTTATCCCATTCAAAGCGAATGCCAAGTCAGTGCATCGAACGAAAGATCCCCTCTGGACCAGGCTATATCATTTTTATTCAATGAACGTGGAATGGTTCGAAACGCATTACCACAAACGCAGCAATGTTGAGACGACGTTCTCTATGATCAAGCGCAAGTTTGAGCCAAATCTTCGCAGCAAGACGAAAACGCCGCAGGTAAACGAAGCACTTTGCAAGATTCTGTGTCACAACCTCTGCGTCATTGTTCATAGTATGTTTGAGTTGGGAATCGAGCCAGACTTCTGGCAAGAGAATGATACTCCAAAGGAAGCTGGCTGAACTCAGACAACAATGCCTTCACCCGCTTTTAGGCCCTGACGGTTGAGGAAAAGCATCCGGTTTCCAAACCAAAGCGATAAATTCCCGATTCTCAAAAAACGTGAGCAACCAAGCTGAACTAGGAATATCAATTGGACGCATCTGAGCCCATACATCTAAGAATCTACGTCGACCGTCCACACTGCGAAGGCTCCGAGTAACTTTCCCCTTCCACAGTTCTCTGACAGACGAATTAGCCTCTCCTGCAAGAGTTAGGATCGTCCGAAAGTGCGGTTCGTCATCGGACTAACTCTGATTGCATGCCCAACATGCCGGAATCTTGAGTCTCTGGATCGTCGACTTGGATTTTGATGGCGGGTACAGCGACTTGGGGATTACATGATCGGCCGTTTCTGCGTTCGCAGCGCAATAAGCGCAACTCTTTTTCATACTGCTAACGCGACACTATCTGTAATAACCAAACTATTAACTCGTCTTGCTTCTTTCAATTGCGACAGTTATCTCAGCTATCGCCACTCCCAGATAATCTCATCAAGTTTCAGGTGACCTCTAGCTATGCCTGTGTGCTGTTCCGTGGCGTCATCCGCCCAAACGGTAAATGCGCCGCTGGTTTGCGCTAACACATAAAACGTCCATTTTAGACCACAACCATGACAGCCAGCTTCAAACGCGCCGTAGCCAACAGGTCCCTGAACGCGAATAGAAGCAAGACACTTGGGACATCGACCAAGCGCGTCGTACGCACCGTTTCTTCGTAACCTTTGACCAACTTCGAACGAGCTTCTTTACGCTTCCAACGCGCCAACCTTCTTTCTGATTTCTCTTCCTCTGTTCCCTGGCCAACACAGGCCCGTTTACATCGACCGCACATCCGGCTCGAAGTACTTTCGAAAAGCGGCTCCTCCCGTTTTCTGATTCTTTCAACCAGATCAGCCGCGTCACCGTCATCGCTTAAGGTAAAGGTCCGCTCCGCAAATCGGAAGAAGCCCGCCCGTTACGTCATCCTGAAGATGGTAAACAAGCACGGTTTTTCGATTGTAATCCGTGGCCAAATTGATTCCAATTGAAAGCATGAATCTCAGCATCGCTAGGTAGCCGTTGCCCGGCCCAGTTCACCAGTCTGCCGCCTGGCTCCCAGTCATCCAGTAATTCTCCAATTTCCTCATACGCTTCGGCGGCACCAACGGGATCGTCCACCTCGGCTCTACTCTTCTTCGCCTCTTGAAGTTGTCTGCGCGCTAACCACGAACCCGCTAGTGCGCCGCCAACCGCCACAACTAAATGCGACCAATTAGCTTTATCATTCACTGGTTCAGATCAGAAGGCTTTGATGAGATCTACGATCGGATGAAGAAGAGAGATGCGGTGTGGAGGAAAGTTGACCTAGACTATTCTGTCAAGGGAGAGTCTTTCCAACAAGGTTCAGAAATAATCTTTCGTTACCCGCCGATTCCACCGAACAGGGGCTTTAACATCTTTGGGCCTATAAGTGATCTTCAATTTTCAAAAGCCATGGGAAGCCTGGCTCTAGGCTCACGAAACATTGATATCAAGGTACCTTCAAGGCTTGCTTTCAGAGAAATCACTAACCTTGATCTAGATAAAAAGACAGTCTTTGAGGTTCCGATCCAACTCGATACAGCAAGTGAAAAAGCTGCAATTCGCCTGACGGCTAACTCTCAAGCTTTCTTAAATGATGAGCCATTAAACCGGAAGATGGATAAATACCAATTGAACAACTTGCTGTTCCCATTCGTCACTCTACTCGTTGCCATTTTATCGCTATTAGTTGCTGTACGGGGTGTATTTAAGAAATGACGTATCAGAAAGTTTTGGGACCCAGCTGCTTGCAGACTCATCCCGAATAGCGGCGTTACTTTTCAAACCGTAACGCCCTTTGTCCTACTTAAACAGCAGAAATTCCTTCCCTGTATCACTGTGTCAGTCGCCAATTAGGTTCGTTTCAAGCAGATTGGCCCGCTCGTACGCACTCGTCCAACCCTGCGGCTTTACCCTCTTCTAATTGTAAGACTCCGTTCTCATCCAACTGCAGGATGAATGATCGCGAGTAAGACGGATGGATTCCACCAAGAATAATAACGTTAAACCCAATCGGCTCTTGTACACTTAGATGATTGCTGTAGTTGTCTGCGCCGATGTGCGATAAACATAATTCAACCCCGTCCCACTTTCCATCGACGTTCTGCTGCATAGCGACATTGACGAACTGTTCTTCGCCGCGCTCTAAGCCAAAACACGTTCGCGGCTTCGGCAATACTCTTTCGTCTCGCCTTACTACGTGATTCTTAATGATCGGCAGATCTTCTTCCTTAAGTGTTAGATCCACATTCGAGTATGAATAATGCGACGTGGAAAGTTTGAGTTGTGCTCTAAGATTGTGAAGCGACTCCCCACCAACATTGGTGACACACACTCGCAGGACTCGGTAGTGTTTGGTTCCAACTGTTTTTGGAGCAATAAAACCAGGCTGGTCGCCAAGAAACGAGAGAGCTACCCTGGGTTTACAATACAGCGCTTCAAATCGCAGCCTTCTCCGGTACTCCGCACTCCAAATTCGGTACGACGAAACGGCAAAACAGGCAGCGGCGCAAAGAAACAACAGCAGCCTGGCGGCTCGAATGTCCTGAGGCGGAAAGAAGGCGGCCCAAAAGGCACTGAATACGCTTGTGTGTGTGGGCACCCCTTTCTCAAAGCACGCGGAGCGCTCACCTTGATCCGGCATCCGCTCGCTTGCGTCTTACTCGGCCACTTCATCTCACTCAACGAGAATCTTTTTGGGAAACATCACTACACCCCGATTGCCACGCGCGCAACCCATCATGAGTACGTTGTGCTCGCTGTGGCGTCCCCATGCTTGACCAGGGCAACAGTGTAAAGGACGATGGACCCAATGCCGCTCATAAGCGCCATCCAGTCGCTCGTAAGGGCAGCGATGTATTCTCGTAAGTGCATCCCGCGAGACTATCCTTGCAAGCTTCCGCGCGTCAATTCAACGCCCCACTGTCAAACAAATGTAAAGCGTGGGCAGAATCAGCAAACATCAAGAGCGTCGATCTAATCAGTCCTCCAAAATGTCGATTGCCCCGGATAATGAACGCAACTCCGGTATCGCCAGGTTGTGGACAGCCGGTATGATGGAGTGAAAGCAATGTTTGCTTTTAGTGGAGAGACAGGCGCTTCTATCCCGAAAGCACGGGCGCAACCGGAACGTCGAACCTCTCGTTGAGAACTTCCATGTGAATGATCCGGCTTTCCTATTGGGAGTTAGCCTTCAAACTCGTCGACGGACATAATGGTGATCGGTCTAATAACCACTCCATTCACTTGTCTGGTAGCTAACAAGCCCCCATCGACACTACTTTTCAGAGTCATTTCAAACCCAGATTCGACTTTATAGGCACATCTCGCCTTTTATGAGCACTCTGCCCATAAACCACCCGAAAACCGACTTTGTAGGCAAAGCCCGAGAAAACGAGAAAACGAGAAAACGAGAAAACGGCTTTGTCTCAAAACCCGGTTTCCCGTCTGGGTTCTGAATCAGCCGAGGGACTTTTGCATCAACTGCCCTTTGTGGGAAGATCAGTTTGGGGGCGCGATCTTGTGCGGGATTGCTGCTTATTCTAAGACAACACGGTTCTCTTTATCGGCTTCGTGGGGAAAGTAACGCGCGTGTATTTCAGGAAGATAGAGGGTGACTGAGAGAATCTCGGCCAACGGGATGACAACGCCGAACGCCCCAATCAACTCCGTTACTTTCACTAAGTCGTCGCGGTGATCGTGGGCGATCATCGCGTATACGTTGTCGTAGTGCGTTGTTAACACTAAGCGGTGCAACTCAGATTCACGATAACCACTCTTCGACGGAAGGAGCGAGATGGTCTTGTCCTGATCCGGCGTGAAC
>JANNON010000174.1:0-9655 GCA_031399105.1 Blastocatellia bacterium
CTGTGAGACTTTAAAACTTGAGAGACTGACTTCAGACTTGAGAGACTGACTTCAGACTTGAGAGGCTGACTTCAGATCTGAAATCTGAGATCTGAGATATCTGAGATCTGAAATTTGAGATTCTCAACGAGCATTTGTAACCCTCGCGCCCCTGCCTTGAATAGCCTTCTGCTTCCTCAACTCATTCTCTTCCTCTTCCCGTTTCTTCTTCTCCTCGCGCTTCTCGAGCATCAATACGTAACCGACTGCCACGAAGATGAAGTAGAAAACCAACAGCTGCGCTCGTTGGCGATAGGCCGTGCCCACGTTGCCCTGGAAGATGGAGTAGGCAAGCGATAACATAACCGTGAAGATCAGTACCGGTGAGATCATTCGCATCCGGTACTTAACCGAGAACCAGATTCCTAAAATCAACATCGGAAACGATGCCCACCAAATAATCATCTCCGGCAACGTGATGCTCTGACGCAGCGACGCAAGCTGCCACGGAAACGGTGCAAACAGCAGATAGATCAATCCCATGGGAATGGCCGTCAGCGCGCCGCCGGTTGTCGAAACATCGACGTCCTGACCAAATCCCGATTCGGCCGACCTCGCGGCATCCGTCCGGCTGACATTCACGCGTTTCAAGTTGGCATAAGAGTCCAACTGCACGTTCGCGTAACGAGTCACCCCAACATAAGTCAGCCCCAGACCGAGCAGAATGATCAAAGCGAACTGCCTGATAAAACTAGTGGGAGTAAAGGCCCGCATCCCGAGCAGGAAAGCGCCTACTATTGCCACCAGGAGCATGTAAAAAACGTAAAAGCGCAGACTCAACAGTGCAAAGAGGGCTCCCAACAACACCAGCAGATACTTCGCACTGAACCGCTCTCCCAGTTTCAGGGTGCAGAGAATCGCGAGCGCCAAACAAAAGACGATAGGCGCATCCTTCAAACCTTGTGACGACCACAGCACAAGCGATGGATAGAACGCCACGGCGATAGCCGAGATGCGTGCAACGCGCGTGTTGTTGAATACCTGTTGTGCGGACAAGAAGATGATCGGAGCGGTGATGGCTCCAATCACTGCGTTCACTAACTGGATTGCCAGCATGTTGCGGCCAATGATTCCGTAGACAGCGGCCACCATATAGACCATTCCCCAGCCTGAGCCTTCGCCGCCGCCGACGAACCGTTTAACCAACATTTGGTTGAAGCGATCGCCGCCCCACGCACTTAATTGCCAGAACCCGACCACGTCATAGGTAATCGCGTCGCCGCCAAAAAAATCCTGGAGCCTGAACATGTATATCGCCGCGCCCAGCACGACGCGCACGAGAAGCGCTCCGACAAAAATTCGCAAGAGGAAAGTCCCGTGCTCCCCTTGTCGATAAGCATAAAAGGCGGCCGCCGCTGCCAGCGCAACACACAACAACACCGCCTTGCTCATGTCAAAGGAAGTGAGCTGCGCATACTCAACCGGGTAAGGTACGGCGAAAGCCGGCACCACAATTACCAGCAGGGCGAAGACTACGAGAGTAGCGAGTGTTAGTAGACCGTTCATGAATATTAGAAATTAGACATCGTCCGGCAAGTCGAGTCGGGTTTTACGCTGAATCAGAAACCGGTCGCCTTCATCCAGTTCCTTGATTGCCTTCGCCGGTACGCCCGCGATCAAGTGACCTTCAGCATTAAGTTCACTGGTAATTACCGAACCGATACCGACGATGCAGTTCGAGGGCACCGTGCCGCCAGGCGCGATGCGAATCTCTGATCCGATATAAGCGAACGATCCGATCTCGATCGGACGCGTGCGCTGGCGGTTATGTGTCCACAACGAAGAATTCCTACCACCGAGAATGCTTCGCCGGCCTATCTCAACGCGATCGGTAAAGTCTATCTTGTGCCCCGCTGTGATAACGCTTCCCTCACCGAGCAGGAACCGCGGATCAATCGGATTCACGACTTCAGGATCCGGAATCGAGTTGATCTCATTCATGCGAATAATCTCGGCATACCTTCCCAGCCGGATTTCGTCGCCGCCGCGGAAAATGTTCAGATGGCCAATCCTGACGTGATCGCCGATTCCTAATTTTTGCACGCCAATGACCAGGTTCAAGTGTCCGATGGTCGTATCGTCGGCAATCGAGCACTCGCGTGCGTCGATGATACTGAATCCAATCTTCACCCGCTTACCGATTCGATATCCAAAGAACAAGCGATAGAGCGGTCGCTTCAAAAACGAAGGTAGTAAGCCAACCAGTGCGAGCACTGCAAGTCGGAATTTGCTTGTGCGGGGCATCTCTCTTCGGCCTACTTGCTAACTCCCTCCTGAGCCTCTTTTAATGCTGCTGCTAATTTGTCTGCCTGCGCCGGTAATCCGTAGTTTTCAATCGCATGTTGACGACCGGCGGCACCCATGCGTTGACGCAACTCGGAACTGCGCAGCAACTTCGCGAGATTGGCATACCATTCTTCGTCAGTAGTTGCACAAAAGTGTGTTACGCCCACCTCGCCTATTTCCCTGGTTGCACCAACGGGCGTAGCTACGTAGGGAACGCCCACTGCCATGTATTGAATGGCCTTGAAACCAGATTTTCCTGCGGCCCACTCGTCAGCATACATGGTGGTAACGATGGGATATAGTCCGATATCACACGACTGAAAATCTACGACCTCGCGATCAAGTTTCCAATCAAGGTTTTCAATCTCGACGCCGGGGAGCTGAATCTCACTCGCACCCGCGCCCACGATTCTCAAACGGAACTCGTGTTCAAGCGCGAGTTTTTGCAGTACGGGAAACAACGATCGGAGATAGGGAAAAGTCGAGTGTGTTCCTATCCAACCAATCAAGGGTCTGCTTGGCCGGGGATTTTCCGAGGGTCGAAAGACGTTGGTGTCGACTACCGTGGGGATGATTCGAGCCGGCCTGCCGCGACTGGATACGTACTCAGCAATCGCGCGATTCCCGCAAGTAACAACACTCGCCCAACGAATCAGATCATCAGTTTTGCTGAACCATTTGAGCGTTTTTCCCAGCCGTCCGTACGTCGGACTAGTATAGGGGACGTAGGTTGCGTCATCCAAATCCAGCACTAATGGGCGTCCGCTGAGCCGGGACGAGAGCCATTCAATCACCGCCGGGCCAAAGATCATCGCCTCTCGTTGCACCAGGATCACATCCGCATTGCGTGCGGCGAAGACGTCTCCGAAGCGCAGGATGCCGGCCTTGATCAAACCGGCCACGGTTCGTGGCAAGGCGTTACGACGATACAGATTCGCAAAGAGAGTCGAGTCAAAGAGAGGCCTGATCGTGAGCTCAATCCCGCGCTCAGCCAGTGCATCAACAAATTGGTAAAGACGATAGCGTGTCGCCGCCGCTTCCACCGGATAAGACGCAAGGGCCAAAACTTTCATGATTCGCTTCGTAGGGGCGCCACTCCGTGGCCGCCCCCCTATTGCCAACAGATTTTCTTTTGTCAGATGGACATCTCAACCAACGACCGCGGAGGGACACCCCTACAATGCATTCGGCGTAGCTACTGTCCGAAGACTCGCTCATACAATCGTGCGTAGCGCTCAACGCCGAGCGTGCTTACGTCGAACAAACGTGCGGCAATTGCCCTAGCTCTCGTTCTTGTGGCTTCGGGATCTCGAACGAAATCATCGAGCTCGCTAATCACTCGTTCATACTCAGCTTCGTTAAAATGACGCACCAACACGCCCGCGTTCTCTTCAGTGATCAAAGCATCTGAATCGCCGATTCCCGAGTTAACTACCAACGGCAGTCCACAAGCGAGATACTCGGCATACTTTGTAGGTGAAGACGCGAGTTTCGAAAAACAACTCTTAATAAAAGCCACGCCGGCATCGGCAGCAGAAAGATACGCCGGCACTTCGGCTGAACCTGCCGAGCGAATAGTGTAGTTACTCGGCGTTATCGATCTCGCCGCCATCAATTCTCGAATGCGTTCGTGTCGGCCGGGCGTCAACCACAAAAAGTGCGCATCCGGCTTACGGCGCAGCAGAAACGCAAAAAACTCGGCCATCTTCTCGGTCAGGTACCAGCCATCTATCGAACCGCTGTAGATAAGCGTTAGCTGATTCTTTAAGCCGAGTTCCGCTCGCAGCCGCTGGCGCGCGTCATCGTGGAAGTCAAACAATTCAAGATTCGCGCAGCACGGGATCACTTCGTGAACTACCTCCCGGCCCGCGAGTCCGCGCCAACCACGAATCAGTGGCCAAATCCGCTCGGTGAGAGTTACTACTGCATCCGAACCGGCGAACGCTCGCTGCTCCATCGCTTTCGTTATGCGGTAACGAACATTCCCGACCTGCCAATGTCCTGCATCTGCATACTCCTCTGCCAACAACCCGCGTAAATCAAAGATCACTTTGATACCGAAACGCTTTTTCAGGCTCAAAGCAATCGTTGCCGGAATGTGACTACGAGCATGGACCAACTCGATGTCGTTGTCGCGGACCAGTTTGCCGGCCACGCGAATCCCTTGCATAACGTCGAACGCAGTTGCCGGCAGCGAAGGAGTTTGATGGTAGCGCAGCCAATGCCATTCGATATTCGCCGTCGCCAGTTCCTTCCTCAGCGCGAGGCAACGGGCTTTTCCCGCCGGTTCGAATGCCGGACCTCGCTCGAAACTGAGCAGCGTGAACTTGACGCCGCGACTGGCCAGTTCTCGCAGGTAAGGAAGCACCTGGCTTTGGCCCAACGGATCCAACATCCCGTTGTACGAGATGAATAATACTCGCCGGCCTTCAAGCCCCATGATCGAGTCTCACAGACTTAATGGGCCGGTGGAGTCGCCGGTCTCTGATTAACCAAAGGACGCTGCCGACCAGAGCGGCGAGGTCCAGCCAGGCAAGCAGCGGAACCAGAATCAGGATTCGTAACGCCGCTTGACTGGCAGTGGCAGAATCAACGTGACGGTGTCTCCAAAGAGACACGATTGCTCGAGCAGACATCATCCCCAACCATAGCACCGGCGTCAGCCATAGCCCGCGACCTCCAAATACCAGGGCGGCAAGCAACGCCGAGAAGGCGAGGAATGCGTAGCGCCGCAGGAGTGGACCCTGCCACTGAAACCAAAGGCCGGCGCGAATGTTGTTTTCGGCGTAGGTGACAAAGCGCTTGAAAGTCGACCAGGGAGTCGGCTGAAGTTCCCACCAGACCATCGCAGCTGGCTCGTGGGCCACTGAGTATCCACCCTCCGCGATGCGTTGCATGAACAGTAGATCTTCGGCCGATCGAAGGTCCTCTGGAAAGCCGCCGACCTTTTCCCAAACAGTTTTACGAATCAGTGAAGAAGGCAAGACTGGCGGATGGACTAATACGCCGTTGACCCGTTTTGGAGCAGGGACGTACGCGATGGCCGCACACATTTTGAATCTCGTATTTGTGACGGGAGTGAGTCCGCCGTAAACCACCTCAAGCTTCGGGTCTTTGGCAACCCGGGCTGATAGACGCTCGAGCCAGTCGGCAGCGGGCCAGACTCCTGCATCTATATAGGCCAGCCAGTCTCCCTTCGCGCGGGCCGACGCCAGATTGCGACCACGCCCTGGCAGAGCTGGGCCGCTGCGAATTAACTCGATGGGAGCGCCGCGTTCCAGGTAGTAAGTGATTATTTCCGCGGTCGCATCCGTGGAACCACCATCAGTGATCACGATCTCGTCGGGCCTTCGCGTCTGCGCAAGCAAACCGTCAAGCAGCGCGGCAATCGAACGTTCCTCGTTACGAACTGGAATAACTACGCTAATTCTCATCTGGGTTCACGATTGTGCGAGGCCGAGCGAAGAAATGTGGCGCGCTTGTCGAGATTTACTAATCAAGCTTGAATTCGGATCGCCAATCAAGCTCTTCGACAAACGCTGGTTGTTCTCTCTTGTCCAGAATGAAGTTCTCCAGGACGAGATAGTCCATCTCCGTCCGCATGAAGCATCGATAGCTGTCTTCGGGTGTACACACGATTGGTTCGCCGCGCACGTTGAAGCTCGTATTAACGATCACCGGACAACCCGTCTGCCGGCGAAACGCTTCGATGATGTCCCAGTAAAGGGGACTGGTCTCGCGCCTTACGGTCTGTATTCTTGCCGAATAGTCGACATGTGTCACGGCAGGAATTTCCGAACGGCTTACGTTTAACTTCTCAATTCCCCAGAGCGCTTTCTCGGCAGCATTCATCTCGCGCCGCCGCCCGGCAGCGACATCTGACACCAACAACATGTAAGGACTATCCGTTTGCAACTCGAACCAGTCTGAGACGTTTTCTCTCAGTACGCTCGGGGCAAAAGGTCGAAAGCTTTCGCGGTTTTTGATCTTGAGATTCATTGCCGCCTGCATCTCTGGCGAACGAGGATCGCCGATGATGCTGCGCCCTCCCAGGGCGCGGGGACCAAACTCCATGCGGCCCTGGTGCAAGCCGATGATCTTTCCGGCAGCCAGCAAACTCGCAACGGCATCCGGCAGCTCGCTTCGAGTAAGTTTCTTGTATGGCACTCCTTGAAAGCTCAAGAACTTTTCAATCGCTTCCTCTGAATCACGTGGGCCAAGGAACGAGCCTTTCATTCCGTCCGCAAACGGGGGAAGACCGTTCAACTCTGGCTGGCGCACCGAACGCCACGCGCCACTCTTTTCCGGGCTGTGTCTCGGTTTGCCCAGATATCGATGCCAGATTGCCAACGCGATGCCCACGGCGCCACCTGCGTCGCCCGCGGCTGGTTGAATCCAGATGTCTTCGAACGGCAACTCACGCAACACTCGACCGTTTGCCACGCAGTTGAGTGCAACACCACCGGCAAGACAAAGCTTCTTCATTCCGGTTTCGCGGTGCGCAAATTCTGTCATCTTCAGAACTACCTCTTCGGTGATCACCTGAACGCTGCGCGCCAGGTCCATCTCGCGCTGCGTGATCTGCGACTCCGGTTTACGAGGCGGCCCGCCAAACAACTTATCAAAAGCACGGTTGGTCATCCGTAAGCCCTGCGAATAACTAAAATATTCGTGATTCATCCTGAGACTGCCATCGTCACGGATTTCCAGCAGTTTCTCTTTAATCAAGGCGACATACTTTGGCTCGCCATAGGGTGCCAGGCCCATCACCTTGTACTCACCGCTATTGACCTTGAAACCCGTGTAATAGGTGAAGGCGCTGTAGAGCAACCCAAGACTGTCCGGAAAACGCAGCTCCTTCAAAAGCGTAATCTCGTTTCCCTTCCCGAAGCCGATTGAGCTCGTGGCCCACTCGCCAACGCCATCGATGGTCAGGATCGCCGCCTCTTCAAACGGGGACGGATAAAAGGCGCTCGCCGCATGGCTTTCGTGATGATCGCCGAAGAGCAATTTCCACTCGAACTTCTTCCCGAGTTTCCTGGCGACGCGCTCGTCATCTTCACCATCCGATTTCGCCAACTCGGTGCGAATCAGATCCGGCATCCAAAGTTTTTCTTTCATCCAAAGTGGCAGTGCTTTCAGGAAGGAAGGAAAACCGGCGGGCGCATAATCGAGATACGTTTCCAGCAGTCGATCAAACTTCAGCAGCGGCTTGTCGTAAAACCCAACGTAGTTCAGTTCAGTCGCCTTAATGCCTGCTTCTTTCAGACAGTAGCTCGCGGCGTGCAGCGGGAATCGATGATCGTGTTTGACGCGACTGAAGCGCTCTTCCTGGGCCGCCGCCACAAGTTCTCCATCCACGACCAGACAGGCAGCCGAGTCGTGGTAGAAAGCTGAAATGCCGAGAATGCTTACCAATGAAAAACGTCTCAGTCGCTTAGAACAAAGTGTAAATGAAGGGAGCAATTGCAGAACTCTTTGCAAGTACCAGCAACGCGCCGACAAGGAGCAGGGTGATCACAATCGGAGCCAGCCAGTATTTCTTGTTTTCTCGCATGAACTGCCAAAGCTCGCTCACGACTTGTACTTTCGACATGCTACTGCTCCTTAAAACCTCAAAACATCTTTTCGTAATGACGCGGATTGCGTTGCCGCTCGGAATATGGCCGCCAGTAACTCGCGCGCGATTCACCCCGGCGAGACAGCGGATCCCAGCCAAACATTCGTTTCACCAAGCCAATCGGAGTGACCATAAGAAAGAAGACGATGCCGAGAATGATGCGCGTGCTGATGAAGCCGAGACCAGCAGCCAGCAGCATCCACAGCTTGTTCGGGTAAATCAGCGCGCGCGGAAATATGAGACCGAGAATTACGAGTAGTACACCGATGGCCAGGAGTATCGGAGCGATAGTGGCGAGCTTTCCGCGATAGATCCACCAGCCGCCGAGCAGCGCGAAAACGCCGCCAACGATCAAACCAAATTCCCGCTCAACTCGATATCTTCGTTGCATCACTTTGTAGTGGCGTTCCTCGTGGGCGCCCCTCCGCTGCCCTAACACGTTTCCCTGGTCCAAAAAACTTGATTGCTGAGGAGGGGCGCCCACGGAGGGACGCCCCTACAAAGTTATGAGCGTTCAATGAGCCCGCGGTAGTGAACTACCGAGGGCTCGTTTGAAGTTTCCAGTCGTTGTCGAAGCTAAACTGCGGCGTTTGCCATGGTCGACTTCTTCGCCAACTCACCGGCGATCCAGTGATACGTGCGCCCCAATCCTTCTTCCAGCGAAATCTTCGGCTCCCAGTTCAACACTTCACGCAAGCGGGTGTTATCGCTGTTGCGTCCGCGAACACCCTGCGGCTTCGTGATGTCGTAACGTTTGCCGATTGCTTTGCCAGAGATCGCGGCCACCATGTCAACCAGTTCGTTGATTGAGATCATTCGGTCCTGACCGAGGTTAATCGGCTCGCGATGCTCGCTGCGCATCAAGCGGTAGATTCCTTCGACACAGTCGTCGACATAACAGTAAGAACGTGTCTGTTCACCATCGCCCCAAACCTCAATGTCGTCGATCTCTTTTGCGAGCGCGATCTTGCGACAGATGGCTGCGGGAGATTTTTCGCGTCCGCCATCGTAAGTACCGAGTGGTCCAAAGATATTGTGAAATCTAACGACGCGCGTATCGAGACCAAAATCTTCCGTATAGTGGCGGCAGACGCGTTCCATGTAGAGCTTCTCCCAACCGTATCCGTCCTCGGCATCGGCGGGATAGGCGTCTTCTTCGCGCAAAGGGGTGATGTCGGTCTCTTTCTGTTTGAAGCCGGGATAGATGCACGCACTTGAGGTGTAAAGGTATCTCTTCACATTGTTGGCTCGCGCGGCTTCGATCGTGTGCATGTTAATCAGCGTGTTGTCGCGAACAATCACCGCTTTGTTGGTTTCAATGAAACCGATGCCACCCATGTTGGCAGCTAACCCGTAAACCTCGTCGATGCCTTCGGTGGCTTCCAAACAGCTATCCAGTTTGGAAAGATCGAGCAACTTAAAGTCGTCTGCAGCAGAAGGCTCATACTCAGGCTCTTTGATATCGACGCCCCGGACCCAGTAGCCACGATCAACGAGATACTTGGTTAAATGATGGCCAATGAACCCACCAGCGCCGGTAACTAAAACCTTGGTCTTCTCAGTCATTTGATTGGAATCTCCTCGAATATGCAGCAAATTGAAGGGCTGAACATTAGTTGATTAAGGATGATGATTGCAAGCGAGGGTGTTTGAGCGGTGGTGATTCAGTTTGCTCGTGAGCGATTCGATTGAGTGTCATGAGGTCAGTAC
>JANNON010000593.1:0-2377 GCA_031399105.1 Blastocatellia bacterium
GTTCCCGCCAAAACGCTGTCAGGATTAGGCTACCGGGGGCATGTCTTTTGGGATACAGACCTTTGGATGTTGCCGGCGATTTTAGTTTTACATCCTGCCATGGCCAGATCGCTGGTTGAGTACCGTTTTCAGAGGCTTGAATCCGCAAGACGCAATGCCTTCAATCACGGTTATAAAGGGGCCATGTTCCCATGGGAAAGTGCAGAATCAGGTGTTGAAGACGAATGACACTTTGAGTGATCTCGACCGTTCAAATCGCGAGATACAGAACAGCTTGTCGTTGGCGGTCAAGCTGAGGAGTGAATACGGCAGCGGCGTCTGTTTGATCGCTGGATCGTTTTATTTCGTCGAAGCCGGTACCGGTCGGCCACTCCGCCATCCGGAATCGTCCGCCACCGAAGGCGGTGCGAATGTGGAAAGCAGCGAGACTCCGTTGCTGACGCCTGAGGGTAAAGGACAAGTTGCTGAGTACGAGTTTGTAGGCACAGGCTTTTACGTCGGCGGCGGGTTTGTAGTGACTAATCGTCACATTGTCCAACCGTGGCGCGCCGATGAAAGAGCAGAGAGTATTGGAAGTAGCGTTCAAGGTCAGCCGCGGCTTAAGAAGCTGAGCGCTTACTTTCCTGGGCACGCGCAGCCAATGGCTCTTAAGCTAAAGGCTGCGGCGCAGCGGGAGGATCTTGCGGTTTGCACGCTCGAGACAACTGAGCCGCCGAGCGATATTCCCATCCTGCCGCTCGAGACGAATGCCGACGCGACCGCTGTCGGCAAGACGGTGGTAATGATGGGTTATCCATCCGGACCCGACCGCCTTTTGGCTATTCTCGACGATGCTGAGGCAAGGGCAATTCAACAGCGTTATGGCGCCCTGGAACCATTGCTCGGTTATCTAGCCGGAACGCGACGGATTCAACCCTTGTTGACGCAGGGCAACATCACCGACCTCGACACTCGCCGCATTTCTTATGATGCACGTACGGCAGAAGGTGGTTCAGGCGCTCCGTTATTCGGGCCAACCGGACGAGTGATTGGCGTTAACTTTGCGGTCTTCACAGAGAATCAAGCGTCGAACTTTGCCGTTCCCATTCAGTTTTGCATCACCCTCTTGGAACGTGCCGGCTGGTCCGCCCCGCCATCCAAAGAAACGAAGGATGGCGAGGTAGCCGGGCAACAACAGCCTGCTAACGCAGGGGCCTCAGCTCCGAAATAGATACCCATCACCGGACTTAAGACTGTTGATATTACCAGTATCTTTCAGTGCTACTGATCTGGTAGATCCGTATCGGCTATTGGCCGCCGGGAAACGCAGTTCCGAAGGCGGGGCATCGAAGACCCGTTCATGAGTGGCTGGCCAGAATAATGGAGTTAAAGTTTTTCTTTGTCGCTCTTTAGGTAGAATGGCCCTCGGTTAGCGCGGCATACAGATTGCGCCTTGATGGGCCCAGGAAACGCGATGAAATTGGTGGTTTTAGAATAAGAACCCGTCTTCCCCAATTTAACAAAGGCTATTTCAGACTAATCGAACCCCCAATTAACGATGAAGTCACTATCCCCCAGAACAAGCGGTGCTTCATTTTTCTCACTGCTGATACTTTTTTCTCTCCTTCTATCGCTGGCGCGCTTTCCAGTTGTAGCCCAATCCCGCGCTGAAACCCAACCGCGAGGTGAAACCAAACCGACCGCTAGGCCGGATCTCTTTCGGCTGGAGAAAATGGAAGTTCCGGGTGGGGCCCAACTGATAACGATCCATGCCCGGTGGGAGGGACTAGAGAATGCCTCCGAGCAGAAGTGGGTTCCAATGGTCAGCGTGCTGCGGGACACCATGGGCGATCTAACGCCTGAGAATGATCGCCTGCGCTACGTTTGGCCCTTGAGCTATACGCGGCCGTCGTTCTGGCAACGGGTTTCTGGTGCAGTTCCCTTTCTGTATGCGAAGGTCGGAAACAAACAGAATGCATCAAGTAAACCTCCACCACCCGCAATCGATCTCGCCTCGGCAGACTGCGAAGTTTGGCAGAAGATATTTTGGGCCGCCTTGCAAAACATGCTGCTTGATCCGTACGGAATACCTGTAAAGATCTCGACGCGGTCGTATCGGCGAAACATAAGCGACTACCGCAAGTCGCAGATTGTGCGCGCCTTGTCAGTGCTCTCGCTTTACCAAAGCATGCAACCGAATAGCTCCACCGCTTTCTCAGATTCAGAGATGATCGAGATTCAGGCGCGTCTGCTTCTAACGGACAAGACGTTCGGCGGCGTGCTCGATAATCTCAACCTCCAGTCCTACTACAACAAGGAACTGAGTCAGACCCGCGACGCGCGTGGCCATAACTGGGAACTCTTACGGCAACGCGCTGAAGCGGAGTCGCTCCATTTC
>JANNON010000197.1:0-1517 GCA_031399105.1 Blastocatellia bacterium
TTCATCTCGGTGGCGAACGGCCCCGGACTGATCCCGACACACGTAATACCTTCGGTGGCCAGTTCCAGCGCAACCGCGCGCGTCAGACCCAGCAGCCCTGCCTTGCTCGCAGAGTACGCCGCGCGCTGGGGCAGCGAAACATGGGCCATGATCGAAGTCATGTTGACGATGCGACCATAGCCCGTGCCCTTCATGTGAGGCACAAACGAACGGCACATTAGAAATGCGGCGGTGAGGTTGGTGTCGATGACACTACTCCATTCGGCCAGAGTAAAGTCGGTGATGTTCTTGCGGCAGTTCACTCCGGCATTGTTGATCAGGATGCTCACGCTCCCGAGCTTTGCAATTACTTCCTGCTCCAGCCTGAGAACCTGATCTTCCTGAGTGACGTCGGCCTGAAACGGTTCCGCCACACCGCCAGCGTCGCGGATCGCAGCGGTCACTTCATCCAGTTTCGCGGTATCGCGGCCCACCAGCGCGACCTTTGCGCCGGCACCCGCAAGCGCCAAAGCCATCGCCTTGCCCAAACCTCGGGATGCCCCGGTCACCAGGGCTACTTTTTTGTCGAGTCGAATTTCCATGTAGAGATCGTTACTTACCGGCGGCTTCCAGAATATAATCCGCCACGGTCTGAGGTTGATCGATGTTGGCCATCGTGAGCCCGCCCGTTTCACCCGCTGTCTCAATGCCGATGGAGCCGATACCGAACATGCGCTGCCAAAGGCTCTGATTCACCCGAACGTCCTGAATCTTCGCCACATCCATCGTCCGTGTCGATTTCGACAGCATCCCGGTTTCATAACGAAGCTTGCCGCCGCCAATCGTCATCACGTGAAAATGCTGCAGTATATGTTGCCTGACAGTCCAGAGAAGAAGCAACGCCGGTAACACCAGCGGCCAGTGCTGTCTGCTCTCGCTGTTATTGATGAACCCGTACAGAATAGCCGCGCTCAGAAAGGAAACGTAATAGAATGGGCGTACCAGTCGAAGGCTCGGCCGCACCACGACCGGTCCGGAGGCGTTGGAGGATAGTTTGGGCTGGCTCAAGCCGTCATTGTACTTCAGTGCGGACTTCCGTGAGCCTTTTCCGACAGCTTTTCCACGTTCGCTTTCCAGGTGCTCCAGGGAGGGCATCCAATGCACATACGTCTTACTACCGCAATCATCGTGATTTCCGCCACCGCGTGGGCAGACTTCAGTTATCAGCAAACCACGCGCGTCACCGGCGGAGCCATGGCCGGAATGATGAAAATGGCCGGAGCCTTCTCGGCCAAAGCCCGCGAGCCCGTCACGACCACGGTAATGGTCAGGGGTGACCGCATGGCAACCATAACCCGCGACACCGTCCACATCATCGACCTCAGCAAAGAGACGATGACCGACGTCAACATGGAAAAGAAGACATATTCTGTGATGACATTCGCCGAATTATCCGAAGTAATGCGCCAGCTTGCCCCAAAAATGGGGCAGAATAAACAGGCCGAAGGCGTTACGTTTAAAACCGACGTGAAACAAAC
>JANNON010000212.1:0-4690 GCA_031399105.1 Blastocatellia bacterium
GCGAGACGAATTATTGTGTTGGCATCATTGGCTGGCAAGGCGCCACCTGGACATCCCTGTTTAGAGATCCAGGTCTCACCTGCATCGAAGCTCTGATACACCCCGGCAAGATTCCCATCTGTCTCGTGAAAGATCGCTGCGTAGAGTATGTTCGGATTTGTGGGACGACGTATGAGACCTGTTGCTCTGCCTCCGCTAAGCTTGAGCTTCCAGGTTACACCGCCGTCAATCGATCGGTAGACCCCGCGTTCGGACGCAACAACCATGTCATTGGAATTAACCGGATTAATCAACAACACATTGCCATGGACCACTGCATCGAGATCAAGAGTCGAGATCTGTATCCAACTGGTGCCGGAATCTTCAGAGCGAAGCACTCCTTCACGCGGCGTCACCAGAAACACGCGCGATGGATTGCGAGGATCGAGCGCCAGTGCCGCTACCCTCACTGTGGCTGCGTCAGCAACTGGTTCCCAATCCGTGCCGCCGTTGGTGGTCTTCCAAACCCCGGCTCCTTGTGCTCCGACATACATTGTCTGAGGCGATGTAGGATGAATTGCGATCGCCGAGAGCCGTCCGGTGGCATCATTCCAGCCATATCCGTGTGCTGCAGAGCCCGTAACTCGATGTGGTCCAATCGACACCCAGCGATGAATATCGGGGGCCGGATTTTTGAAACTGTTTGCCGCACTGTTGTTGTTTTCGTCGGATTCAGAAATATCTTTGTCGACATCAACGACCACTGTAACTACGAATTGAGCCGGCGCGTTGCGGATTGTGTGAGAGACGTATGCGACACCGCCTGCGGCCAGGCCACTAGTCGTGACGAAAACTGGCCGAGTGCCATCTGGATCGATGGTCCCAGGTTCAATGCGGCTGCGGAAGCTGCGCGTGATGCTTTGCTGCCCGTCGTTGACAATGCGAAACGTGACCGTGACGTTACGGCGTTGATCGGGTTGAAGTGTTACCGTGTGCAGTGCCAAGTCTTCGACTCGAAGATCCACTGGCGAACGCGCGCTGAGCAAAAGGCTATTATTGCCTGCGCGCCGCTCTGCCGATTTAAAGCGGGGATTAATTTCTGCGTTTATGGGATCCTTCCGATCCGCACCCCAGGGAATCTCAATCATTAAAGATTTACCAGGTTCGACTGGTCCAGCCAGGAACACGCGTCGAACGTGGCCTTGCTGTACGAGCAATGGAGCGCTCGCCTGGACCGAGCCATCGTTACGGATCGTCACGTGAAGCATTGTTGGGCGGTCAGGTCCTGATGAGGTCTGCACGTCTGTTACGGCTAGATCTGCGGCCCCCGCTGGACGGCCTGCGACAACAACTTCGATAACGCCAGTATTGTCGGCCCTGTCGCGTTCGGTCAAAAGATGTCGTGGATCCACGACCGCTGAGATCGAATGAAGACCGGTAGTGCTGGGGGTCCAGGACACGGTCACCGTCTGGATGGATTGTTCCTGAATGGTGATGGAGCGCGTTGCGAGCGGTTGGCCATTGACGAGAAAACCGATCTCGGCTCTTTGCCCCTGCGCAGAAGCTCTATTCTGAATCTCAAGATGTATTTGAACCAGCTCTTGCGGTTCAGGATATTCAGGGGAGATAGTCAGCGATCGGACCGCAAGGTGGGCCATCTCATCTGGTCGGGTCTCCTCGCGCTGTGCCCGCTCTTGCTGAGCGTTGACCGCAATACTCAAGAGTCCCAATGTGAAAACAACCCAAAGGCCGAGCCTCAGGGCTGCGTCGAATCGACTTTGACGATCGATAGCACTGCTCATTCTCACTCCTCGCTGAAGGCGACGCTGTTTCGAAACACGATGGACAACACCTCTATAGCTCAATGAGAAAAGGCGCTGTTTCGTTTCTCGGGAAGTAAACAAGCGGACAGCACTAAACAAACAACTTACAAACTGGCCCCGGCGCTTCAGCAGGTTGAATCCTTAAACTAAGATCTTTGAATAACAGAGGCATTGGTTCCCTCTTCTCATCCCGAGCGAAACACTCTGACCCGGCGCTGACGATTATTCAGATTGTAGTGAATTGGACGAGGGCGGGTACTGACAGGTCTGATCAAAGGACGAGGCTGCCAGAGCTCTCTTTGACTACGGTCACTGCTCAGGACTCTAAGGCAAGCAGAATTTAATAGGCAAAGCCGTGCTGAGAGCCGAATCTTGCCCGGGACTGTTCTATTTGGCCGCTGCTGTCACACTCCGCAAACTAACCTGGCCCAGTCGAGAAAAGTTTATTGACTCGCCCAGAATTCTGACTGCTTCCTGGCCGGCATGAAAGCCGGTTGAATTCTCGGCTTCTACAAAATCTAGATAGAACTGTGCTTTGCGTTGGTACTCGCGCGCTTGCTTTAACTCAACATCTGAACGACCTGCAGCTTTGGCAGCCTTTATATCTCCGATTAGCTGGACCAGCGCGTCCATCGCCAGATTCCGCATATTGAAGGTACGCGTCTGGATCGTTTCCGCGCGCGATTTTAACTCTTCCTCCGACCATTTGTGGCAAGTCTGGCAGGCGTTATTGATGTTCAGAAGTGGGCTGCGCACATGATGGTCGCTGATCTTAAGGGCCCCATGACGAACATAAGGCATATGACAGTCAGCGCAAGCCACTCCCGAGCGCGCATGTATTCCCTGGTTCCACATCTCAAACTCCGGATGCTGTGCCTTTAACATTGGCGCGCCCGAATCTGCATGCTGCCAGTCGTTGTGCTGCACTTCTTCATAGTAGGCCATGATCTGCTCGATCTTCAGGCCCTTAAACCATGGATAGGTGAGTCGCTTTTCCGGTCCTTTGAAGTAGTACTCGACATGACACTGGCCACAGACGAAGGCGCGCATCTCCTGTCGAGTTGCAAGGACGTTCACGTCATAAGCACCCTTCCTCCCCTGTTGCCGCCAGCGCTCCACGCTTGGCATTTGCGGTACGGGGTCCTCAGACTTCGCCAGTTGTTGGATGCCTTCCAGAAAACCCGGTCGAGTGACCCGTAGCTGCATCGTGCTGGAATCATGACAATCAATACAAGAGACTGGATGAGTTATGAGTTTACGGGCTTCGGCAAATGGCTTCTGATTCATTAGCTCGAACCCTTTGATTAAATCACCGCCGCCCAACTTCTTGTATGGCACGTACACCGAGCCATGGCAGTGAATGCAGGTGCCAGGCTGGTGCGTGACCTGTTGGCGCTCGGTGAAAGTTTGGTCGTCGAGCATGTAAGCGTGGCCCCGTTCTTCACGAAAGTCTTTTGCAAAAGCATATCCGGCCCAGATCTGTTTCAACCGAGGATCTTCTTCCAGCCGGGACTGAGCAACGACTGAACGAGGATCGACCTCGGTTGGAGTACGAGCTTCAGCCTCACTGCCACCAAAACGCGTGCGCACCTGATCGACTGTGCGACGGTAGCCGTCGTACTGAAGCGGAAAGTTCTTTCCCCAGATCGCAGGGTCTTCAGTTTCATCCGTTAGTTCAACCACGCGGTAGAAAGGATTTTTGGCTTCCTGCTTGCGCTCCATAATGTTGACAAGGAAGGCAACGCCGGCGACGGCGGCCAGGGCCGCAATCACTGCAGCAATGATGATTATGCTTATTCGCCCTCGTGACTTTGGCGGTTGCGCGTCAGTTCCCTGCTTCTCAATCTCGGCCATTGTTCGAACGCTCCTGATTCTTCCTGTCGTCAATGCATGTGACCTACATTGCGGTGGCAACGGATGCACGAAAGCGCGGCCTCACCAGCGGCATCGCCGGCGCTTGCATGTGCATCGATTGCGCTCGTTATCTGTTGGTGGCAGTTGCGGCACGCCAATTCAGTGACGCGACGATTGCGTTCGGTCATCCGGATTGGTTCATGAAAGGTGTTGGTTGTGAAGTAGTAGGAATGCCAGAAACCGTTAGAGGCTTTCGTCATGTACTTACCGACAAAACTGGGCGGAGTATGACAGTCGTTGCAGACTGCGACCGAGTGATGACTTGACTTGACCCAACCATTGTATTGGTCGTTCATGACATGGCAGTTAGCGCACGCTTCAGGGTTGTTACTCAGGTAGGAATAACCCTTCGCATAGACAAAGGTGAAACCACCAATTCCGATGGCGGCGCCCAGCGCCACCCCGAGCAGGATTCCCTGAAAGGTTGAGAAGCGAAATAGTCTCAAATTGAAGATTCTCGGACGAGCCCGCTGGAGCGATTTGCTGCTCGCTGGTTAAGGGGATAGAAAAAGTCGGTAGTGATGGAGTTTAAGGTCTGTAAATGAATGCGGCGTTAAAGTCATGAGGTCAGTAGCACCTCGCGGTAGCGGGTGGGGGGCACCAACGCGTTCTTTGGGGTTTTATGCTCGATTCAACATAACACCCCACCCGCTACCGCGAGGTGGTACTGACCTCATGACACCCGATCGAATCGCGAACGAGCAAACTGCATCACTACCGGAAAAGTGCTTCCTGATTGGGGGGTGGAGCACATAATAGCATTTCTTATGGGTGCCTGATCCGGTCGCTACGCTTCATGAACTCAGTACTGCCTCGCCGTAGAGACTTTGAGAAAACTCAAGGTCTAAAGAGACAAATCAAGATAGGTAGTCTCACTGTCAGGAAGGTGGACCCGGTCCCCCCATAAAGTTGAAGTAGTTTAAAGTAGGAATCGAGATTAAAAATATAGTAATTGAGACGAAAAAAAGGCGGGG
>JANNON010000223.1:0-1788 GCA_031399105.1 Blastocatellia bacterium
GGAGTCAACTGCAGAACTGATACTTTTCGTGGACGATGACAACGTGCTCGATCCGGATTTTCTTGAACAGTCGATCAAGATTGCGGGCGAGTGGCCCAAGCTCGGCACCTGGGCCGGGCAAACTCGTCCCGGCTTCGAAACGACACCTCCTGACTGGACGCGCGCCTACTGGAGCCGTCTGGTAATTCGTGAGTTTGATTCCGATCGCTGGTCGAATCAGCGCACCGCTGCAGAAGCCATGCCCTGTGGCGCCGGCATGTGCGTGCGGCGATCGGTGGCGAACTACTATGTCCAGTTACATACGAGCGGCAAACGAAAGGTGATGATGGACCGCACCGGTGATTCATTGCTGTCCGGCGGTGATTCGGATTTGGCGATGTGCGCTTGCGACCTCGGTCTCGGCATGGGCCTCTTCACCTCACTCGGCTTAACCCACCTGATACCGGGGCAGCGACTTAGCGAAGAGTATCTGGTCAAGCTTGTTGAGAGTCTCGCTTACTCGGCAATCGTGCTCGATTCGTTTCGTTCGACGAACGGCGCGCCAAACGAGCGGACATTGTCGTCTTCGCTGGCGGATGTCGCGAGGCTGTTGATTCGCAACCGTCGCGAGCGGCGATTCTTTCGCGCCGTCCGTAGCGGTGAAGCGAAAGCACGCAAGTTCATTCGCAACGGCCACTGAGAAGATCATGGCTGCGCAAGTCAAATCTGATGTTCCGGCGGGAGTGGTTCCGACTCAAAAGAAGGTCAGGGTCATTCACCTTGTCGAAAATCTCAATGGGCAAGCGGTGGAAACCTGGTTACTCAGGGTTCTTCGGGCATCTTCGCAAGACTATCCCGAAGTTCACTGGACGTTCTTCTGTGTGCTGGGAGAGCAAGGCAGGTTCGACGAGACCGCTCGCAAACTTGGCGCTGAGGTGATCCACTCCGCGCACCCCATCGGTAACAAAGCGGCTTTTATGCGCGCGTTACGCCAGACATTGCAGGCAGGGAATTACGATGTGCTGCACGCGCATCATGACATTATGAGCGCTGCCTATCTGCTCGCCGCAGTTGGGTTGCCAATCAGGAAACGAATAGTCCACGTCCATAACACCTCGTTGTCTTTGCCAACTCCTAACGCTGCGAAGGCCGGGCTGGTGCGAGAACCTATGCGACAAGTGTGTCTCAGAATGTCTGACCAGATAGTCGGGATTTCCAGTGACGCACTTGAATCGCTCGTCGGCGCGGCTGGGAGCGATGGTGATAACCGCCTTGTGGTTCATTACTCGATAGACACTTCTCGGTTTGCGGAAACTAAATTCAGTCTTGATGCAGTTCGTGAGCGGTTGGGAGTCATGCCTGAAGCGAAGGTACTGCTTTTTGCGGGACGATTGGTTGACTACAAGAACCCCTGTTTCCTGATCGAGATTCTCGAGCACCTGCAAAACAACAATTCGGTCGCGATCTTCGCCGGAAGCGGCAATCAACAGCAGCACGTGCTTGAGTTGGCGAAGAAAAAGCGGTTGGACAATCGCGTGATGCTGCTGGGCTTTCGTGATGATGTGCCTGAGTTGATGCAGGCGGCCGACGTTTTTGTGTGGCCTAGTCTGGAGAACCCGAAGGAAGGTCTTGGTCTCGGAATCGTTGAAGCGCAAGCTGCGGGCTTGCGGATTCTGATGTCGCGCAGTGTTCCGAAGGAAGCTGTTGTTATTCCCGAGTTGGTTGATGTGTTACCGCTATCCGACGGAGCGGAAAAATGGGCGAAGCGGATTGATGAGATTCTGGCCCGGACTTCCACCAATCGCAGAG
>JANNON010000240.1:0-3643 GCA_031399105.1 Blastocatellia bacterium
ACGACAAACTGAAGTTTGTCAGACATTCCAGCTACGTGATGCTTTAACCACCCGTATGAAGCTACCATCAAGAATAATAACGCTCGCTCTCGTTCTTGCTTTCTGCTCGGTTTGCACTGCCCAGTCGAGACGCTTACCTGCACGACAAGAACGACCCAACGCCACGTTCAAAGATCGTCAGACTGCGGCGAGGATCGATCGCTATGTGCAGTCCGAGATGCGCAAATACAAGATTCCGGGTATTTCACTGGCTGTGCTCCGCGACGGCGAGATCTCGATTCTTAAGAGTTACGGAATGGCAAATGTCGAACTGGCGGTGCCGGTGAAACCGGAAACTATTTTCCAATCTGGTTCGATCGGTAAGCAGTTCACAGCCGCAGCAGTGATGACTCTGGTCCAGGACGGAAAGCTTTCCCTCGATGACAAGATTAGTAAATATTTGCCCGGCACACCCGACACATGGAGAGAGATCACAATCCGCACCCTGCTCAATCACACTTCTGGCCTGGGCGACTACCCTGACGAAATAAGTCTGAAACGTGACTACTCGGAAGATGAATACCTGACCACTTTCCAGAAAGCCCCACTCAACTTTGCTCCCGGCACGAAGTGGGATTACAGCAATGTTGGTTATGTGACATTGGGGATACTGATCCGAAGAGTCACTGGAAAATTCTATGGAGACTTTCTGCGGGAGAAGATTTTTGGGCCGTTTGGGATGTCAACAGCTCGCGTTATTTCCGAAGCCGATATCGTGCCGAACCGAGCTGCGGGTTACCGGCTCGTGAATGGTGAACTCAAGAACCAGGAATGGGTGTCTCCTTCAACCAACTCGACGGCGGATGGGGCGTTGTATCTGTCGATCGTGGATTTGGCGAAATGGGATGGCGTCTTAACCAGAGATGCAGCGGCGATTGCGAATGGCCAGCGCGGAAAGTTGTTCACTCAATCGAGTCTTGAGGAGATGTGGAAGCCGGTTAGGTTGCGTGATGGAAAAGTAAAAGGATACGGCTTTGGCTGGTTCACTGACACCATTCATAACCAGCGTTTAATATTTCATGGCGGCGCCTGGCAGGGGTTCAAGTCGTTCATCATTCGGTTTCCTGATGAGAAACTAACGATCATTTTTCTCGCCAACTCTTGGAACACGAATGATTTCAAACTCGCGCGTGGGTTAATTTCAATCTTCCATCCTAAATTCGCACTCGATCAGACTACTCATCCGCGAACGCCAGGTGTCACTGACGCTGTCGTGGACCACGAGCCAAAAGTGACCGCATTGTTTCGTCGGGTGATGATGCAGCTGGCGAACGACAAGGTTGAGAAAGATCTCTTCACGCCAGAGCTTCAGGCACGATTCCCGACGCAGGCCAGACAGTGGGGCGAGACAATAAATTCTTTGAGTCTTCCGGTCGCGGTCATACATCTCGGCGAACTGATCGATAGGCGTAACGAAGGTAACCAGCGAGTGTACCGGTATCAGCTCACTGATATTGGTCGAACATTGGTTTGCACAATGAAGCTGACGAAGGATGACGCGATCGCCGAGATTGAGTTGCTCCGTAAATAACGTCGCGCGCCCTGGAACCAATAGTGCGGGGCGATGAAGTCAGTACCACCGCGGTAGCGGGTGGGGTGTTATCACACTGTTTGGACATCTCGACAATCCCCCACCCGCTACCGCGCGGTGGTACTGACGTCATCATCACACGCGCCGATTTAGCCTGTGACGCGCGGTAGTCCAGTCTCTTTGCCCTACTTCTGGGATCTCACGACGATTAAGGCTGTGGTTGTGCGGGTGAAGCGGCCGAGCTTTTCGACTTCGCCATCGATCGTGATGACGGCAGTGTAGATGCCGGGGATGCGCGGAAGAATCCGGGAGCGAAACTCGCCCTTCTGGTTTGGCTTCAGCACAATTGTTTCTTGTGTCCGCTCAAGCTGCTTCCACACGGCGGACTTTTGAAATAGAGCGAGATGCCTTTGCTCGGCAACCGCCTCCTTCCGTTCTGCAGCAGACTGCGGACGGTCAGCGGAGAGTGCGGGTTCGAAGGCTCTGAGTTCGCCTGGCTTAATTCCCGAGATAACTTTGCTTACATCCGTTTTCGGTCGCGACAGTGTCATCGTTACTCGAACGTTCTTTGCGAGTGGTTTGCCCCCCGATGTAAGTCTCACCAGGAGCTCGAGCTGATCACCCACGCGCGGGCTCACACGCAGACGTGCGATGTCAAAGAACGCGTCATACTTGATGTCACCGCCGTCGACGATCGCGGCGGCCTCGTACGTGGTCGCAGTCTTACCCTTGATCTTCACCCGCCAGTCACCGCCCGAAGTAATTCCACTCTTGCCGGGAAAGTCGATGATAAAAATTCTATAGAACGCGCCCGTGACGAAACGTCCAGCCGAAGTAACATCAACTCCGTTGCGGTCGACGGAAAAATCAATCTGGTCGCCGCGTTTGCAACTTACTTTGAATACAAGTTTCCGCACGCCGTCTTCAATAGCAAAAGCCTCCGTACTGCCTTTGCTTGCGAGTGCGCCGCGACGATAAGCGACAAGCTGCGGGCTAAATCCCTTGAGCGCGTTGATTAACTCTTCAACAAAGAAGCGCCGCAAATCGAAAGCAGGATCAGCGGTGGGCCAGGCACGTCCTCCGGTTGCAGTCGCGATGTCCTGAAGTAATCCGACGAAGGTTTCACCAGCGCCAATGCCAATCGTGTCGACTGCGATTCCGCGCGACGTATCGAGCACGAATGGCGGCGTTCCCGGCACGTTTGAGTCCCGCCTCCTTCTGGATCCGTCGTCAGCAATAACAAGTTGATTATTCTGGTCCAGCACCATCGGATTCACATTCTGCATGCCGTCAGTGAAAAGGATCACGCGGCGAATCGGTGTGTTGTTAAGTCCATTCAAAACTTCAACAGCGCGCTTGATGCCGCCTCCCATCGCGGTGTTGCCGCTTGGTGTCTGACCGGCGACACTGGCAATTACGTCATCACCTCCGTCAACGAGCAGCGGCACACTGTCGCCGCCAATGTTGAAAGCGTCATCGATATTTGTGCGGAAGTAGTTAACACCGAGTCGATCGCTCGGAAGGCTGACTGCCGACCAAAGCTGAACAAACAACTCGACGGAATCTTTTAGCAGCACAGCTCGGGTGGGACATCCCGGACAAGCCGGCGCCAACATGCTCCCGGAAAAATCCAGCGAGAGCATCGCGGCCGCACGGGCGGGTGGAGGAATTGTTGGCTGGTCAACCGCATTAGCAGGCAGGGAACAATCCGCAGCCACTGGGGAGCGATGATGCACTGCTGCAAAAAGCGCTTTGCAGATAACAAGCGGCGTGTGCACTGTGTTCTGATGTACCTGGGTTTGGCTGTTGCCCGCGATGGCGAGGGGAATGTTGACGGCATTGGGACTTCGGTTGAGAGCCATCGGACGGCTCTGACAGGTACCCGGATCCACTTCACTCCCAACGAAGTCAGAGTTTTGAGAGTTAGCAAAGATCGTTACGTAAAGCGTGCCTAACGTTGGCGGCGTCGGCGCGCCGGAATTGTTGATCGCTGGCCTGCTACCGGGGGCTTCGTCAGGAGTATTCAGGTTGGTGATGAAATCAAGGCCGCCAGCCGGAAATGAACCGCACGGT
>JANNON010000599.1:0-2061 GCA_031399105.1 Blastocatellia bacterium
GTGGTACTGACCTCATGACACCCGATCGAATCGCGAATGTCGTTCTTCTGTATAAACATCTCGCTGCGTCGGGAGCTCGTTTTAGACTGCCGGCTGTTGAGCGGCTGACGCCAGCGGCAACGACAGAATAAACCTGCTGCCTTTTCCGGGTGTGCTTTCCACCGCGATCTCTCCGCCGTGCGCCTGGGTAATGTGACGAACAAGCGACAGGCCAAGGCCGCTTCCTTTCGTGTTGTGCACGAGCGGATCTCCAGCGCGATAGAACTTCTCAAAAATCTTCGACTGATCCCGCCGCGTGATCCCGATACCGTGATCCGCCACTTCAAGTTTTACAACGCTCGCATCCCGGTAGAGTTTCACACCCAGAAACTTTTCGTCCGACGAATACTTCAACGCGTTGTTTACAAGATTGACGAGCGCGCGCGCGATCGCTTCACGGTCCACCGGTACCGCCGGCAGATTGGGGTCAATGTTTTCCTCGAATGCGAATCCCTGTTGCTCGATCTGATACCGGTAAGATTCGAGTGTGTTGCGAACCAGCTCCGCAATGTCGGTGTTGCGAAACTCGTACTCCTTCCGTCCCGCTTCGATCCGAGAGAAATCAAGGATGTTGTTGATTAAAGCGGTCAGGCGCTCGCTCTCTTTCCGAATGATGCAGTAGTAGTGCTCCTTCTTTTCCTCAGTTGTAATGCGGCCCAGTTCGAGTGTCTCAGCGTACAAACGAATCAAAGCGAGGGGGGTGCGCAACTCGTGCGAGACGTTGGAAACGAAGTCGGACTTCAAACGGGCGAGGGCCAGTTCCTTGTTGACGATGTGTCTGGTGAGCACCAGTCCGCCGATGATCATTAACGAAAGAAAGCCGAGGATCAGAAAACTGCGACGCACCCAGGTCTGGCCGAGTTCCCTCACGCTGGTGCCCTGATACTTAATGCCCAGTGCCAGCCCGCGGAAAACCTCGTCCAACTTGCGTGTCACTTCGGGCTTCCCTTGGCCCCAACCGCCGGAAACGGCAAGCGGTTTGACGCCATCCCACATTTCCGTGTTCGCGGGAAAGACAACCATGGCAAGCCGGTTTCTGCTCTGGTCGGTCGATTTCTCCTTAACCATCTCCTGGATCACTTCCGGAAACAGAGTTTCTTTCAGGTAAGCCGGATCGAAGCAAACTCCACCCATCACAACCCTATCGCTCGATAGCTGCGGCAAGACAAAGTAGGCACTCGCCATATAAACTTTGCCATCGGCTCGTTTGGTTAATTCAGTAAAGAGACTCATCGGCCGAGGTTTCTTGTGCATCGACTCCACCATCATCTTGCCTTCTTTGTGGAACCAAGAATGGTAGCCTCCGACGATGCGTTCCTGCTCAGCCTGCAGGTACCTGTCGCCCATGAGTCGCGGTTGCGTATGGATCACAACGTCCTTCTCAGCGAAGAGGAACACGTGATCCAGCCACGGACTCTTTGCAAGAAGCTGGGCAAATTGCTTGTCTCTTTCGCTCGGCTCCAGGTCAGGAGACGGAAATAGTTTTCTCGCCTCTTCCGTCATCGTATAGGCCTTGAGGTTCATCTTCTTTTCGGTGATCGCGAGCATCTCCTGAAAATCACGATGGATGGCTGCCTCCAGCACCTTGTCGCGCTCAAAGGCCCGCAGTTGACTGAAATTCACATAGATGAGCGCGGCGGCGGGCAAGACGACTGCAAGGCCCAGCGTTAACATCAGCCGGAACCGGTTGAAGCCTCCCAGCAAACCTCTTCTCTTCAATTTCATTTCCGAAACCTCAGAAGGAACATCGATAGCGGTGAGAGCATACTCCTGGCCCGGTCTAGCGTGTGTCAAGGGCATGTAAAGAGATGTTAAGAGTTGTGAAGTTATCGCGGGACGTCAGTACCGTCACGCGGTAGCGTCGGGTCCACCTAAGACATCACTAGCAGAACAAAAGATGGGAACCGAAGGCAGGAACAGTTTTAGCCGCGGATTTACGCGGATGACATGGATCTGAAGACTAAGGACACTGTGTTTGCTGCTCTCTTTATTTCAGATCCTTGTCATCCGCGTAAATCCGCG
>JANNON010000263.1:0-3950 GCA_031399105.1 Blastocatellia bacterium
CATAAATGCTGCCTCAGGCCGCGCTCGCGTGCAGTTGGGAAATGAACTCGCCGACGACTTGCGGCGTTTCGTCGTGTTCACGCGTGATGAGAATGCTGCGCAAGGATCTGCATCATGGTTGCCGCGTCTGGAGATCGACAACCTTGGTGAATTCAGTGTGCGCGGTGATGCCAACATCAACGGCAACCTTATTATGTCTGGCGGCGCGATTGAATTTGAGGCCGGTACTGCCCGCGAAAGTAACGCGCCACCCTGGAACATCTATCACCATTCACAAAATGGTGTGGAGGAATTGCGTATTGAGATGGCGGCGCCACAGAGTGGGCCAGGCGGCAACAATCGAGTGGTGGTCGGAGCCTGGTTCAAAGGTCCGGATGAAAATGGACAAGTGAAAGAGATGTTTCATCCGTGCCTCACGATTGAAGACAATGGCAATGTGACGGTACACGGCAATCTGGTCGTGAACGGACTAATAACAGCGAATTCCCTAAAGCAAGGTTCCCTGACCGAGGCGGCCCGCAACGCATCCACATCCGCAGTGATGAGCGGCATTCTGGCGACTTCGTCACGCTTGCCGGAGATAACTGGCCGGCAACCTGGACGCCTGGTTGCGATCTCTGGCGCAACTTCGATCCTTGAAACCTTCAGTGCTGAGGCCATAGCTGATCGTCTCGCTGCCGATCCAGGCAGCATCAATGCCTTTGCTGAGCGCATGAAAGAGAGCCATCCGAATGCGGCTAGCTCGCTGATCACAGCGCTTTCTAATGCTTAGCGATACCTCGGTTGCTGAAATGCGGAGCCTTTGGAGTGCGCTGCCTTGTCAGCGCTTTCAGCCCGGTTTCTAAGCGGGATTTCTATGAACGAGCTAAAAGCGCTGCCAAGTCAGCCCACTCCAAAAAGGCTCCCGCACTTGGATCAGCCAGCCGTTTGAAGGAGATGTGTCATGGACGCGCGCATCGCGCACCTGCACAGCCACTACCGTTTAGTCTCAGCTCAGGTGGTAGCCCCCGAGCTGGCGTCGCGCCTGGATCGTGTTCTGCGCCAGGTAGCCGTGGACCATTACGAGGCGGCCCTCGAACAGGCTCTGGCAGGTGACGAATCCGTCTACGTCTTGCGGCGAGTCAAAGCGCGCGTGACTGTTGCGCTCGGGTCCGATGCTACCGATGCGGCGCTGGCAAAGAGTTTGGGATCAAATCTCGCCGGCGCCGTGATGCGCGCCATCGTCAGGGATGATGGCGAATCGGGAAATCTCGTCCGCTTTGAAAATCACGCCGACTATGTTGCTCACTTCCTAGTGGCGCTGATTAAAGGCAACGACCGCGGTCAGTGGTTCTATCATGCATTCGCAGAGTTCTCAGCGCTCGATCGCGGCAGCGCCATCAATCGTGTCATGCTCGACAATCGCGAGCACTCTCCCGTCATCCTCGCCTACGTTCATCGTTATGGTGAACTCGATGCGCTGCTCGCCGAACTCAATTCAGCAACGAAGCGTGTTCTCTGGCCCATCGATGCGCACGGTCCGCGCGACCTGGACGTTAGCCGCTCGCTTTTTCTCGTAGCACTTCAGTTCGTTGATGAACTGGCAGGCTGGGCGCAGATGCCGCGCGATGGCGAGCAGCTCTTTCGCGACTATCTCAAGAGTGCAGTGCCCTTGAGTGACTGGCGTGATGCGAGTTCGCTGGCCGTTGCCATCCAGGATGTGGTGCGGTTTCTATTTCAACGAGGCTATCTCGCGCGTCCCCAAAGCGAGACAAGCGAGTTTCTTTCCCGGCTTGACAAGACGTTGGCCGGTTTTGATTGGCTCGATCAAGTGTGGTTGCGAAACTCTCTGATCGAGCTCTTCGACAAAGACTCGTCATCAGCGATACCCCTGCCGCTGCGATCGTTCTGTAACCGTGTTACCCCGCGACAACAAGATTTGATTTCCAGCATTGCCCGCTTGGTGAGCGACGGCAAGATCCTCAATGCCGCTGATCCCCGATCCTCCGCCTTAAAGCTCTTCGCATTACTCGTGGCCGATTCGCCGAAGTGGGCGGACGATGCCGCAGCAAAGGTAATGATCGAAAACCTCATGGTGGCGCGGCGCGCACTCCAGGCCGCTACGTCTGCGGCTGGATTTGTCGGTTGCTTACAGCGGCAGGATATAGAGCGAGCCATGAGCCTCGTGCCATTGGACCAACGCGACGGCGCCAAAGAAGCCTGCCGGTTTCTGTCGAGTATGGGTCAGCCGGCGATCTCCTTACTCGAAAACCTTGCCGGTGAAACCGAACTTCCTGAGCTTGTTGGAGTGGAGAGTAACTGCGCGGGGATGGCGCTCTTGTTGCGCAGCTTTGTGGATGTCCGATTGCTAACGCTACCTGATGAGTGTGCTTACCCGGCGGAAAGCGAATTGCCGCGATCCTCAATGCTGTTCCTGCTGATTGCAATGCGTGTTTGTGGAGATGGTGCTGTTGCGAATGGTCGGCTCGACGAAGGTCTTTGTTTGCTTACCGGAATGGAAAAGTCGCTGGACCTGAAAATATTCAGCGATTGGTGTTCTGGCTCAAGTGCTTCTCATCACGCTCAGTTTCAAGAAGCGCTATTTACTATCGCCGCGGGCCAGCGCCTGGTTCAGCCGGCAATCATGCAGGTGTTTCAGGTCAATCTCCCAGATGGTAACCGTGCAGTGATCGCTGCTGACGAGACCGGGATTTTATGGCCGCTTGGTCGTGTGCTGACGGCGGACGCGGAAGTTGAAACAACTGTCCGCGAGTGGTCTTCGCTGTGGAATGACGCAACTGGCGTCCAGCCTCGCATCATCGCAAATGATCCAAACCTCAGCTCGTTGCTTGAGTCAATAACACACAACTCAGTTTTGCCGCGGGATGAAGACGAGCAAACCGCATATGACAAAGGCCGGGCAGCATTGCTCGAAGCCATGGGCTCATTACAGCAAGGACAAACCGGCAATCCGGATTTGGACCTGACTACGACCATTGTTGCCTGCCTGCTATTGCGGGTGTGGTCGCGTTGGCTGCGCGGATTCTCGGCTTCGAGTGTGCCTTTTCTGATTGATAATTTTGTACGCCGTCGGGGACGTCTCCTAGCGCGGGCTGATGAATTGTTTGTCGAGTTGGAGCGACATCCGTTGGATCTGATCGTTGAGATGGCAGGTTACTTATTCGACGTCGAGCACGTGCCATGGCTTTCGGGGGGACGTGTAAAATTTCTACAAAGAGGAGCCTAGATGTATTCCATTCGGCCAAGGGAACAGGAAGAGGCATCCGCAGACGAAACACCTCGCGGTAGTGAGCGCGCTCAACAACCTCCGTCCCTGCCATCTTCAATCGAGCCCCCACCGGAGTCGTTGCTGGCGGCAAGTCCTTACATTTCCAGTGACGAACATCTCTGGGATGAATTGGGCCGCATCGATCGGCTGATCCGCGCGCAAACAGTCCGCTGGAAGCTGACAATTGGCGCCAGCAAGCCGCCGGAACTTTGGGGCATGGTCCATGTAACTGATAAGGAAGTTGACGCGTATCTGCAAACCGAGTTCGTCCCGCCGGACTCACTGCCAGACAATCTCCGCGATGTTTTGAATGAGCATTGGCATGCAGCCAAAGAGATCGACTTGAACATTCGTACACGGCTGGAACGGACTCCGGCTGATGTAACCCTCAGACTTGAGCGACTAAGAACGCTCTCCGGCATGTCTGATTTTGAACGCGACATCCTGCTGGTTTGTCTTTTGCCGGCGTTGGACGCGCGCTATCGCAGGTTGTTGGGATACTTGCAAGACGATGTTTCAAGGACCAGCCCAACGGTAGAACTCGTGCTGCAGATCCTTCACCCGGTCATGCGGGATTTGGAAAGCAGCCGTGCGTGCTTTGACGCCGAGTCTACTCTTATCAAGCAGCACCTGTTGGCAATTAATGGTGACGAGTCGCTATCGATGCGTTCGCTGCGAGTCG
>JANNON010000266.1:0-6252 GCA_031399105.1 Blastocatellia bacterium
GCTTCCCCGGCGAGACCGAGGAAGATTTTCAGGAGTTGCTGCAGTTCATCAAGAACGTCGAATTTGATCGCGTTGGGGTTTTCACTTATTCAGATGAAGAGGGAACACCAGCGTTCGATCTTCCTGACAAGGTTTCGGCAAAGGTTGCAGAACAGCGTCGAGCTAAATTGATGAAGGAGCAGTCGCGCATTTCGCGACGACGAAACAAGGCGCGGATTGGAGAGACAGTGCAGGTGCTTTTCGAGGGCGAATCGATCGAGAGCGAATTGTTGTGGCAGGGGAGAATTGAAACTCAGGCGCCAGACATCGATGGCGTAGTCCTCATCAACGATTCTCCGGACGGCCAGATTCCGGTGCCGGGGCAACTCGTTAACGTGCTCATCACGGAGGCTCAGGAATACGACCTGGTCGGCAGGATCGTCTAGTTCCAGACAAAAAGCGCTGACAAGTCAGCGCACTCCAAAGGCTCCGCACTCTCAACATGGCGATTAAAGAATCGAGCGATGAATTGAACGCGCCGGTGAGTGTCTCGAGCACCGCGGTTCCGCCGCGCGCGCGCGCCTCTAGCTCGGGCGATTATCTTGCTATTGCGATTGCTACGTGCGGGGTCGGCTATCTTCCTCTTGCTCCGGGAACCTGGGGATCGCTTGTTGGCGTTGGACTGTACCTGCTTTTGCGCGGACTGTTCATGACGCTGTTATGGCCTCTTGCGGCTCGCAATCAGCTCAACTTGCTGCACATTGGCTATGCATTGGTTACGTTGGAATTGATCGCGGTTTCGGTAGTCAGTGCGGTTGGGACCTGGGCCGCAACCAGGACCGAGCAACTCTCCGGAAAGAAAGATCCTGGGAAGGTCGTCATTGACGAAGTAGCTGGCCAGATGCTCGCGTTGACGGCGATCCCGATGGAGTTTGAGTCGTGGTGGACGATCATTCTGGCGTTCCTACTCTTTCGATTCTTCGACATAGTTAAGCCATATCCGGCACGTAGATTGGAATCACTACCGGCAGGATTGGGAATCATGGCCGATGATCTAATCGCCGGCGTTTATGCTGCGCTGGTGGTGGCGATGGTAGTCTCAGTGCGTTGGTTTATTTGAAGGGAGTGAAAATGCAGGACGAGAAGAAACCGGAAGCCGAGGCGTTGCGCGATCGTGCCGCTGACGCAACCAGCGAAGACACTCTTGCGGACCTCAAAGAAGAGCAGGAGATGGGCAGTTCCGGAAAAGAAGGTGACGCGCCCAGTCCTGACGCCGAACCCGATGCTCATGCTGGAAAGCCCGACGAGACGGGACTGATTTAATCGACCATTATCGATGCCACGACTGCGAAGGTCTGATCGGCCCTATTTACCGGGTTCTGACTTGCCCTTCGGACCTCCAAAGATCCAACCGCGCTTCCAGAAAAAGTACAACATTCCGACAGCAACAATCCCCATGAACCCCAAGACAGCAAAGTAGCCATTCACTGTGCGTAGTTCGGGCATGTTGTCAAAGTTCATGCCGTAAACCCCCGCAATGAACGTTAGCGGCAGCATGATTGCTGAGAAGATCGTCAGCACCTTCATAATCTCATTCATGCGGTTCGAGACCACCGAGAGATAAGCTTCCAAAGCCCCACTGATCAAATCTCGATAACTCTCCGCGAGATCTACCGTTCTGGTTACGTGGTCGTGAATGTCACGGAAGAAGGGAAGCATGTGCTCGTCAATGACCGCGAACTCACCTCGTCCCATTCGATAAAAAATCTCCTTCTGCTTCGCGGAAATTCGCCGCAGCCTTAATACGTTCCGCTTAAGGTCCATAATCTCGACCAGGATGAAATTGTTGGGCTGCCTCAATGTGAAGATGTCATCTTCAAGTTTGTCAATGCGTTCATCGAAATCGTCGAGCACTGGTGTGTAGTAGTCGACGATCTGATCGAGAATCTGGTAAGCCAGAAATGCTGCCCCGCGCTTGCAGGGGACGGGCGTGGTGCGGATCAGTTGCTTGACGTTATTGATACTGCGGAAAACGTCGTGATGATAGGTGATGACATAATTGCGACCGAGGAAGCCATCGAGCTCAATCGTATTAAAGCGATCGGGAGTAGTGTTAGCCTGCACCCCGTGCACGATGAAGTAAACGTATCCGTCAAACTCTTCGATCTTGGGGTAACTGCGATTTTCTCTGCAATCCTCGAGCGTCAATGGATGAAAGTGAAAAATCTCCATCAAGGCTTTATCGTCAGCGTCGGTCGGGTTCTCAATATCGATCCAAATAACCGACGATTCGTCTTCGATTAGTGTCGGAAGACTGTCAACGGTAAAGCCTTCTTCAACTTTCTCACTTGCAGGCTTGTAGACAAAGATCTCCATAAGTCTCCTCGCTAAACTGATCTCTTAATCGTGGACCTACTCGACGCAAATTCCGCAGACTGTTACCATACCACCTCTTTTCAAGCAAGACTGGCGATACTTAGCCGCAGATTAACGCGGATTACGCAGATCCGACTGACGAGAGACATCGCACATTACTAACTACAGCTCATTGACGCTTCATGGGACCACTCGCCAATACAGCTTCGCGCCTTTTCAGATCTGTCTTATCCGCGTTTATCTGCGGCTAGTACTTCCGACCGATCCCTTTAACATTTGAATAGAGGTTTATGTCAGAGACTCCAATAAGAATATTTGTTGCTGATGATATTAGCGAAAGCGGGCTGCAGCCATTACGTGATGCCGGTTTCGTAGTCGAGAAAAAGACCGGTCTCTCTCCTTCCGATTTGCAAACCGCGTTGAGTGGTTTCTCCGGTTTGGTCGTGCGTAGCGAAACGAAAGTAACCGCAGACTTGCTTGGAAACGTGGCGTCACTGCGAGTGGTGGGCCGGGCCGGGGTGGGCGTGGACAATATCGATGTGCCCGCGGCGACCGGACGCGGGGTCGTGGTGATGAATGCTCCCGATGGCAACACGATCACCACTGCGGAGCACACACTCGCTTTGCTTATCGCTCTTGCGCGCCGAGTGCCGCAGGCGAACAGCAGTTTGAAATCGGGACTATGGGAACGAAAACGTTTCATCGGCGTCGAGCTGCAGGGGAAGACGCTCGGCATTGTTGGTCTCGGTCGGATTGGCCGGGTAGTTGCCAGTCGGGCGCGCGCTTTCGGCATGAACATCGTCGCCTTCGATCCCTTCATCGCTCCTGAACAGGGACGCGAGCTCGAGATTGAGGTGGCGCCGCTCGATGAAGTTTTCGCACGCGCAGATTTTCTCACCGTTCACACGCCGCTGACTGCAGAGACGCGAGGCATCATTGGCGCGAACGCTTTCAGCAAGATGAAACAAGGCGTGCGCATCATCAACTGCGCGCGTGGCGGGTTGGTTGATGAAGCTGCGCTCTATCAAGCAATCAAAGCCGGAGTAGTGGCTGGCGCAGCGCTCGACGTTTTCGAGAAGGAACCACCAAACGCCGAGAATCCGCTGCTCTCGTTGGAAGAAGTAATTGCCACTCCACATCTCGGAGCCTCGACGACCGAAGCTCAAGAAGGCGTGGCGTTCACGGTTGCGGAACAGATGCGCGACTACTTATTGACTGGCGCACTACGTGGTGCCGTTAACGTTCCGGCGATGGGCGCCAAAGAACTTCACGCATTACAACCCTACCTTGATCTGGCGCGTCAGTTGGGCCGGGCCCAGGCGCAACTCGTTGATCGGGCAGTACGCGAAGTGAGGCTCGAGTATGGCGGTGACATTGTGGAAATGGATGCGGCGCCTGTCACTCGAGCCTTTCTGGCCGGTCTGCTGCGCGACATGAGCGCGCGCGTCAATGTAGTCAACGCTTTCCTGATTGCGGAAGAACGAGGCATCGGCGTTACCACGACTTACATTCGAGCTGGCAGTGACGCCGCGCCGGCAATTCAAACTCGCGTGGTAACGAACAGCGGCGAACAGACTTTGTCGGGAACGTTGTTTGGATATGGGAATCAGGCACGAGAAGGCCGGTTAACTGAGATTAATGGTTTCCACATTGAGGCCGTGCCGCACGGGCACATGCTCGTGTTGAGGAACCAGGATGTTCCCGGCGTGATTGGCCAAATCGGCACGTTGTTGGGTGAGGCCGGCGTGAACATTAGCCGTTTTCAGTTGGGCCGACGCGAGCGGGGCGGGGAAGCAATGGCGGTAGTGGAAACCGACGTGCCGCTGAAAGACGAGACATTGGAATCATTGCGAGCGGCCGAAAACGTAATTGCCGCCCGACAGATTGAACTCTGATTTCTCGACTTTACAGGCGAGCGATGGCTTGCCCTCGAGATTGCAACTTCCTCTCGAGCTCCTGACGGCGGCTCTGCCGCATTCCTTGCGGTAAGCCTCTGGCTTACCGGTACCGCTTTCGATTCAGTGGCTTTGCCTTAGAGCTTCTTCCAGAGGCGCAGCCTCAATCAAAGTACTGAGCTTCCGGTAAGCCAAAGGCTTACCGCAACGAATGCGGCTAAGCCGCGGACAAAAGGTTCTTTGGAACTCAGCACTCAGTACTCAGCACTCAGTACTCAGTACTCAGCAATCAGCACTCGTTCTTATTCAATCTCAAACGCCACCGTCTGCGCCGTGCTCGTCTGCGCGATGCGATCCGTAATCGTGACTTTCAAAAAATAACGGCCCGGCGCCAGCGTCTGTAAAGCAATGTCGGCCCCGTAGACGATGCGAGCTGGATCCGCGTTCTCATCGATCGTCACTTTCTGCAGCGGGCTCGTAACTACCACTTGAGCATTTTTTGAGATCTGAATCTGAGCGTTCAGATCGACTAAGTTGTCCGCACCTCTTGCCGCGTTATAAATGAAGGTCAGAAAATTAAGATGGGCGCCCTTTGCAAAACGACGATCGACGCTGAACTGCAGTGGTTCGTTCTTGCCACTGCCGGTCGTCTGTTTCTGACCTGAACCGATAAACTGGCCGCCAATCAAAAGGCTGCTGAGCGTCAACTTTTTGGCGGCCAAATCGGGAATTTCGATCCACTTCGCCGCACTGCCAACCCGTCCATTTCTTCCGTCCTGGGCGGCCACGCGGATTTGATAAAGGCCCGGCTTCAAAGGGAGTTTGTGACTGTAAGTGACATTAGGGTTGGGCCCGGATAATGCTGAGATTGGGCTTACATTCAGGCGGTTCTTGAACCCTCCGACTTGCTTGCCAGTATCGTTAAGGACTACCGCCGCCAGATCCACTGTCGCTGGTTGTTTTCCATCGCCATAGTCCAAAACATCTGTGGCCATCTGAATGGCGGTTGTGAGTACCGGTCCGGTATTTGGGACATCGACAAAACTGGCCGCGAGTTGCGTCGGGAGTCCGCGCTTGGCTCCGCTCGCCAGGAGTGCACTTCGAATTTCGTCGGTAGTGCTCGGCTCTGGCTTTGCTGGCGCAACAGTTTTTGAATCCGCCTTGGCAGCGACCGTTGGTGGCGTAGTAAAAAACCCTCGAGGCAGACGCACATTCAATTCCGGGCGACCCGCAATGCTCACCTCGATCTGTTTGAACTTCCCACCCTTCTGTTCTTCTGCTTCCGGCCGCCAGGATAGGATGTAATAGTTTGCTGTCTCCTTAACAGCTTTCTGGAGTGCGCCCGTTAGATCCCCTGTATTCAAAAATGCTCTGCCACCCGTGTCACCCGCCAGCGCGGTAAGCGGATCCTGCGAGGCTGCCACCTCACCGATATTTGATCGCGATAGTCTTCCGGTTGGATCCGATCTGTTGCTGCTGGCATCCGTAATTCCGATCAAACCGCGCGCGTCCAATGTGTAGATCACGGTGCCTGAACGAGTCGCGGCATCAGTAATCTGCTTGAGTTTGTCTCCGAAGGCAGTGTTCCGATCGTTTAAGTAAAAGCCGTCGGATATGAAGAACACGAGCTTGCGGCCCGGTAGTTCTCCAGACGCACGCATCAAGCCCTCGAGGCTCGAGAGAGTATTAACCGTTACCGCAGCAGACTGCTTCAGCAGGAACTGTGCTCGGTCTCTAACATTGCGCTCTGCCATGTCACGACTCATCCCGCCCGACGGTGGCCGCGGCACGGTTTTTCCGCCAAAAGGGCTGGGCGCCGATGGCCCAAGTGGCCCGCCTGCCGAACGAAAGTTGGTCTGCTTCAATAGCTCTTCCGCGAAGTAAGACATCGCATCTTTGTCTCCCTGGTCAATCTTGATCGCGGTGTATTCGGTCATTCCCACGTTCTCGTTATCGCGAATCACGTACGGACGATGGGTAAGGCGCGCGATCGCCGCACGGG
>JANNON010000290.1:0-8881 GCA_031399105.1 Blastocatellia bacterium
GCCCGCCTGCTACGCACACACACCCACTGCTGCTGGTTTCACATTCCGGCATAAAACCGGTGGCGGACGCGCCCGCCCGCGCTCCCAGAAAGATCGCTCAATTGAGTTGGTGGAGTGTGTGGTAATGCTAACCAGCTTGGGTGTGCTACTCTTAGCGCCCATTTCGACATACTTACAGGAGGAACCAGATGGCTGACGATGATAACAAGTGTAAAAATGCACCCTGCAGTTGCCCGCGATCCGAAGAGAGTAAATACTGTAGTACTAACTGCGAAGGAAAAGGCGATATGGTTGAGTTGGATTGCGAGTGCGGTCACCCGGAGTGCGCGGGAAACTTTTAGTTTCCATTAAATCGTTTCAAACAAGAGGAGGCGCCATTGGCGTCTCTTTTTGTTTAGGTTACATCTGCCAGACCCAGAAACCTGGCCGCCAGCTTTGGACCAGTACCTTCGTCTTCGTGTTTGAAAAACACGAACGCTTCCTTCCACTCTTGTCGCCGTACACGCTCCATCCAATCGGCAAGGCTTTCGTCGCTGTAGTTCACACGTCTCAACCGCAAATAACCCCAGTCGGCAGTCTTATCGATGTTGCTCACCGGCATTTCATCCGTATCGGAGATGCAGAGCGCGTGATTGTGCGCTGACAAGAGTGCGATTACGTCATCCTCGAGCCAGGTTGGGTGACGAAACTCGAAAGTAACGCGGGACGAATCCGGAAGCGTGGCGAGAAACGTTTCCAATCGCGGCAAGTCCTTCTTCATATTTGGCGGCAGTTGAAAAAGAACTACCCCCAAACGATCTTCAAGCGCCGACGCGGTATCGAGTAGGTATTTGGTTTCCTCTTCCACGCCCTGCAACCGTTTGAAGTGCGTGATTCGTTGTGAAGCTTTGACTGAGAACTTGAAACCAGCGGGCACCTGCTCTTTCCAACTTTCGAATAAGCTCCTTTGAGGCATGCGATAGAAAGTGTTGTTGATCTCTACTGCCGGCAGGCGAGTAGCGTAGTACGAGAGCATGTCTTTGGCGGCGAGCTTCTCAGGATAGAAGCTGCCTTTCCATTCTTTGTAGCTGTAGCCGCTGGTGCCGACGTAGAGTTTCATGAATTAGAGTCTCAGCCGCGCAGTTTACTCGTTGGGCCATTTGGGCCGCAGTGGCGATGAAGTCAGTACCGAAACGCGGTAGCGTCGGGTCTTGCCGCCGAGGTTTAATGGCAATCGAATCCGCAGCAGTGACCCGACGTTACCGCGTTACGGTACTGACTTCATTGCCACTGTACAGTTCCACTAACAAACTAACGGAGCTCTCACGAATAGGCGTCTTGTTGGCGCGTCGTGCGATTGTGTGATACACAGACTGGCAACGCAAGCATTACATTTCTTCCCGGAGACAAACTACAAACCGTATGTCGTCAGTGCCGACAAACATCGAATCTCTGCAACACGAAGAACGCGTTTTCCCTCCCCCGTCTAACGTCTCAGCGACCGCACATATCAAGTCGATGGAAGAACTTGAACGGTTGCGCACCGAAGCTGCTGCGGATCCTGAGAGCTTCTGGGCCCGTATGGCCGAAGAGATCGATTGGTTCAAAAAGTGGGACCGAGTACTCGATTGGCAGCCGCCACATGCACAATGGTTCCTCGGGGGAAAGCTAAACATCTCGCACAACTGTCTCGATCGTCATTTGCAAACCTGGCGGCGCAACAAAGCGGCACTCATCTGGGAGGGTGAACCCGGCGATCAGCGCACGCTCACCTATCAGCAACTGCACTCTGAAGTTTGCCGCTTTGCGAATGTCCTCAAAAAGTCGGGTGTGGAAAAGGGCGATCGGGTAGCACTTTATCTGCCGCTAATACCGGAACTCGCAATCGCGATGCTGGCCTGCGCGCGGATCGGCGCCACTCATTCAGTGATCTTCGGCGGCTTCTCGAGCACTGCATTGGTCGATCGTATCAACGATGCGAGTTGCAAACTCGTGGTCACCGCGGATGGTGGCTGGCGACGCGGTAATGAAGTCAAACTGAAAGTCGCCGTCGACGAAGCACTCAAGCAAACGCCTTCTGTCACCACCTGCATTGTCGTTCGCCGCACAGGCGAGCGTATTGACATGCAACCCGGCCGCGACTATTGGTGGCATGAGCTGATTGAAACGGTCGATGCGGAGTGTGCCGCTGAGCAACTCGACAGCGAACATCCGCTTTACATTCTTTACACCTCCGGTACCACCGGAAAGCCCAAGGGGATTTTGCATACGACCGCCGGTTACCTTGTGCAGGCCCACATCACCACCAAGTGGGTGTTTGATCTAAAAGACGAAGATATTTATTGGTGCACAGCGGATATTGGCTGGGTCACCGGCCATAGTTATGTGGTATATGGACCGCTGTCCAATGGGGCGACCGTGCTGATGTATGAAGGCGCTCCGAATCATCCTGAACCGGATAGGTTCTGGAGCATTATCGAACGGCATCGCGTAAACATTCTCTACACAGCGCCGACAGCAATTAGAGCGTTCATCAAGTGGGGTGAACATTGGCCGCTAAAGCACGACTTGTCGAGTCTGCGTTTGTTGGGAACGGTAGGCGAGCCAATCAATCCTGAAGCGTGGATGTGGTATCGCGAAATCATCGGCAAGGGTCGCTGCCCAATTGTTGATACCTGGTGGCAGACCGAAACCGGCGCGATCATGATTACGCCGCTGCCGGGAGCAACACCAACGAAGCCGGGATCAGCCACACTGCCGTTCCCTGGCATGGATGTTGATGTTATGACTCGCGACGGAAAACCGGTTGGCCCGAACGAGGGCGGTTATCTCGTTATCAAGCGTCCGTGGCCTGGGATGTTGCGAACGATTTGGGGAGATGATGAGCGATACCGGCAACAGTACTGGTCCCAAATCGAGAACATCTATTTTGCCGGCGACGGCGCGCGACGCGATGAAGACGGGTATTTCTGGATCATGGGCCGGATTGACGACGTGATTAATGTCAGCGGACATCGACTGGGAACAGCAGAAGTTGAGAGCGCGCTTGTTTCACATTCAGCAGTGGCGGAAGCTGCTGTAGTCGCTCGCCCGGATGAGTTGAAAGGATCGGCTATCGTAGCGTTCGTTACTCTCGAAGGTTCTCATCACGCTTCGGAACCACTCAAGGAAGAGTTACGCTCGCATGTGGCAAAGGAGATAGGCGCACTCGCGCGACCTGATGAGATTCGGTTCAGCGATGCTTTGCCCAAGACGAGATCCGGAAAAATCATGCGCCGGTTATTGCGCGAGATCGCTACTGGCGGCTCAGTGGCCGGGGATGTAACTACGTTGGAAGATTTTTCCGTGCTCGAAAAGTTGCGCGACGACGAAGAGTAAGATAGTAGGGGCGTTCCTCCGTGGGCTCCCCTCGTCCTGGCAATAAGGGGCGCCCACGGAGGGACGCCCCTACAATCAAAAGGGAGCTAAAAAATATGTCTCGATACGTTGATAATGAGAACCGTTCGGGTCCGCGATACCTGGCTTCCTTTGAAGTGCATGCGGAATGGGACGAACCTGATGGCGCACATGTGGTCGCTGACGGCATAACCGAAAATGTTGGACCGGAAGGTACTTTGATCCATCTACCGCGACACCTGCCCAACGTCGGCAGTACCGTTCGCCTGGAAGTCCAAAGCGAAGACGGCACTAAACTCCAGGTAATTGCCGAAGTCCTGCGAATCGAACGTAATCCCGGACATCCCCTCGCGGCGTTGTCGTTGGTTGGTGAAACGGACGAGTGGCGTGGGTTGATTTGGGAACCGGCTGCTCCAAAGGTTGCACCGCCTCCACCGCGCGATGATGAGGGTGAAGACGGAGAGGACGACGAGATGGAACCTGAGTCAGAACTGGCTAACTGAAATCTCCCCGGAGTCATCACGCTTGCCGCCACTCCCTTCGCACGATAGACGACGCTTTCCTCGTTACTATGTAACCGCGCGCATGACTCTGGCTATTGAAGATAACAGTCAGGGCGAGTCCATCGGCCTGGGTGAACCCGGTGACATTAGTCTCGGCGGATTGCGTGTTCGGAATCTGCCGGCGTCTCCAAATGTGAAAATCGGCGACAGCCTCGGGTTGTTACTGATGGACAGAGAGGACGCTGTGTCGCTGCAGGGCGAGGTGGTTCATCACGGAACGTCCGACAGCTTTGGCGTTGAATTTCGCGGGCTCACTCCCGCAAATGAGATTGATATCAAGGGAATTATCGAACGACTGCATAGATCGGCTTCCTGAGTTCAAATGAGCAAACCGGAATCACACCTTGATGTGGCGCGAAAAGTCGGCAAGGCGGCTGCCGAAGCTGCGTGGCCTCAAACGCGAGTCATTCTGAGAGTGCTATTGATCATTCTCGTGGTGCTGGCAACGCTCTGGGTAATCATCAAGCTAACCGGCGTAATTCTTCTGCTGGTGCTGTCGATCTTCTTTGCCTACCTCGTCGCCCCACTCGTGGAGTTTATCCGCCGACCGATAAGGATGGGACCACGCGAGTTCGCGACACCGCGAGTGCTCGCCATCACGCTGGCCTACACAATCATTATTGGCGGGCTGATCCTGACAATAGTTTTCGTCGTGCCAAGAGTTGGTAACCAGTTACCGGAATTTGCCGAACAGGCCCGCGGTTACTGGCGAACGTTGGGAGAGAAGACCCAGGCTTTGACGGAGTATTACCGGCTCCATCGCATGCCCGGTCCGGTGCTCGATGCCTTGAACGGTTTCGCCGGATCGATTGCGCACGAGGCCAGCGTCGTCATTCAAAGTATGTTGACGTGGGTAGCTTATCTGCCCTGGCTGATACTGATCCCGGTTCTGAGTTTTTTCCTGTTGAAGGATGCCGAAAGCTTTCGGCGGTCGGCATTGCAGATGTTGCCGCGTGGCCGTTGGCGCTGGCGGGGCGATGAATTTTTTCAGGATGTCAGCGGCACGCTCGCAGCGTACACGCGCGCTCAACTCACCGCTTGTCTCTTTATCGGAGTGGTATGCACCATCGGATTCACACTGCTGGGCCTGCCTAGCGCGCTGGTACTCGGATTTATGGCAGGAGTTTTTGAGTTCGTTCCTTTAGTTGGGCCACTGTCGATCGCGGTCATCGCCACGATCGTTGCAGGACTTCACGCCGGCCCTTTCTCCGCGTTCATTATGCTGCTGTTTCTGGGTGTGTTGCGCATTGTTCAGGATTACATCGTCTACCCGAAACTAATCGGACAAGGCATTCACCTTCATCCGTTGGCTGTGATTGTAGCGATTTTGTCGGGAGCAGAGCTGGCGGGGATAACCGGAATTTTTCTCGCGATACCAGTCGTGGCGATCTTGACCGTAAGCTATCGGCATTGGCTCGAGCATCGGGGCAGCGAGGGTTTCGCGGATCTCCTGGAACCCACACCCGCCGAAGACACCGAAACGGAATTGAATCTGGAAGCGGTGCTGGGAACTGAGGAAGACGAGGTGCCGGCTCGACCAAATGCTGACACCACCCCTGACGAAATGGTCCGCGCCCGACCCGACCTCACGACGGGTGAGCTTAAGATGCCGGAAGACTAGGCTTCGCTGTGCTCATCCTGGCAAACTGTCACTTACTGGCCAACTGTCAAGAAGCGCGTCAACTCCTAGCTGAATTTGTGACGCGGCAGATATTTGACAGTCTCGGTAGAGCATTTCAAGTCTCTCTCGTAATTCACGATGTACGTTTGCACTCCACGCAAGCGTTGCCGGATAATTACTTCTAAAAACGCTGATCTTATAACGTGCCTTGCTAAGCCTTTCGACACGGTTCATGGAATCCGTCCAAATGGATGCCCAATGGCACATGTCTTACAGCCTTGGCCACATCGAGTTCCATCATGTGACAGGAAGGACTCCCATCCACTCAACGCTAACTCAAGATTTGGACGTGAATCGTCGCGCCGCTTCTCGTTGTTGCACCTCTTACAAGCCACAATAACGTTGCCCGGCACATGTAACCCAGTGCGAAACCGATTCATCCCATCCGGATGTTCAACCGCTGCGCGGTCACTTTCCAAAGGACAATCACAATAAGAGCACGCGTTCCCAAAACGTGTCGGTGACCCGCATGACGTATGAAATGTCGTTAACACTGAGTCCAGTTTTTGACATCAACCTGCGGCTCAGTTCATGCAAAAACATGCTGACCAACTTGTTTGCTACATCGGACTTTGCCCTAAAAGTAGCCCTGCGCAGATAACTGGAAGTATCGAAACTCATCCCCGTACTTTGCCCGTCGCCACGGTCTTGCGACTACGAGGTGATGAAGTTGGTTCCATGTGAAGGAGCCATTTCACATCTACCCTCAAAGCCGATGCCAAAGCTCGTGCTTCAAAATCAAAGACACAGCGCAACCCGCTCTCAACTTTGGCTATCGCAACACGATCAAGCTGAACCCCTTCAGACGCGAGCTTACCGGAGAGCTGATCCTGCGTCAGTGGTGGTATCGACTGCAGCCGAGCTTGCTTGACTCTTTCGCCAACGATGTTTCGTCGTTTGTGCCGTTTCGGGGGTGATGTCATTCGCGCTCTTCTACCAGAACACTCTGTTGATGGTGTTCGTTAAAAGAACAACTTGCATTTTGGTCTTCGGTATTTTTATGATGGCAAAATGAGAACAGGGAGGGTTTCCAACCGCACGAACATTCCAAGTCCATTGAGAGACTTTGTTCTGAACCGTGACAAACAGACTTGCCAGATGTGTGGAAACTCAACTGCTGATCGAGATCCCCATGGTTTTCTAACTAGAATTGCTGTGGGTTTTTTCGTGCCTATTGAAAAGGGTGGCACGCTATCAGCTAATAATCTGAGGGCGATCTGCTTGGCATGTGCAGAAGGGTTGGCAGCAGCCCCCTATCAAGCGAAGCCCACTCTGCAGGAGCTATTGGGGGAGTTTGAGGCTTTTGATAATTCGGAGCTACGAGATTTATTACTATATCTCTCGAGCATGAAGCGGTAATCGCGACGAGAACGAATCGGACTGGCCTAAACAAGCACATTGGGCGAACTTTCCATCAACTCAACAAACCGTTGAAAGTGATGTTCGGCATCATGTGGGCCAGGCGCGGCTTCAGGGTGATACTGAACTGAGATTACCGGCAACGTCTTGTGACGCATCCCTTCGACGCAATTATCATTAAGATTAATGTGCGTGATCTCAATCTCTTCGGGCAGGCTCTTTGCTTCTACTGCGAACCCATGATTGTGCGCCGTGATCTCAACTTGAGTCCCCCTCACATCCTTGACCGGCTGATTACCGCCACGATGTCCGAACATCAGTTTGAACGTATTGCCGCCGAATGCGCGGCCCAGTAACTGGTGACCAAAACAGATGCCAAACGTCGGCACACCAGCCGTCAATAACTGCTTGATCTCTGCTACTTCATTGTTCATCGCTGCCGGATCGCCTGGTCCATTCGAAAGAAAGATTCCATCGGGCTTCAGCGACAACACTTCATTCGCGGACGTGCCAGCCGGCACCACCGTGATTCGGCAGCCGCGACGCGAAAGTTCACGCAACGAATTTCGCTTAACGCCATAGTCATAACAGACCACATGAAACCGCTCCATGCCTTCCGCGGGAACCGAATATGGTTCACGAGTGGTTACCACGCTTGCGAGCTCTCGGTTCTCCATCGCAGCCGACCCACGCGCTTTTGCGACTAAACTTTCCGCATCGAGATCAAGCGACGAGATGCAAGACCGCATGGCGCCCTTGTCGCGGATGTGACGGACCAGCGCGCGTGTATCCAGACCTTCAAGCGCCACAATGCGCCAGCGTTTTAAATAAGCATCGAGAGTCTCTTCAGATCGCCAATTCGAAGCGATCGGACTTGCTTCCTTTACGACAAAGCCTTCCACCCACGGGCGCGACGACTCCGCGTCAGCCTCGTTGACACCATAGTTGCCGATGAGCGGATAGGTCATACAGACTATCTGACCAGCGTAGGAAGGATCGGTTAAGACTTCCTGATACCCAGTCATGGAAGTGTTGAAAACTATTTCGCCGCACGACTCTCCGTCAGCGGCCCACGAACGGCCACGGAATACGCGTCCGTCTTCCAACGCCAACAAACCAGGCTTGAGCTCTTTCACGCTTTAGTACCTCGCTACGTTTTAAACTTGCGACCGCAAGAACTGTTGCGCTTCATTCAACCAACGCTTGTCTGCTCGATACTTATAGGCCGGAGCTGTTTTGACCGCTTCGATGCATGCTTGCATCGAACTTGCGGCTTCACGCCGATGTCCCAGTCCTGCGTGGGCGCTCCCCATCAAGTAAAGCGCTTCGGGATCGGAGGGCCGCTGATCCAGGAAATTCTGCAGTGCATCCACTGCATCGCTGAATTGATTCGCGGCCAGATAAGTCGCGCCGATCTCGCGCCAGATCTCGTGCTGCGCATGAGCCGAATCGCTTGCGACCACTTGTTCAAAATGCTTGATGGCATCGGCAAGTCGTTTTTGCTCCCGTGCAATGCGACCCAGTTGATAGTGCGCATCCAGCTCTTCATTGTCGATCTGCACGGCTCGCTCGAAGCGTTCGCGAGCGGCATCGTTCTCGCCTCGCTGTTGATGAATCAATCCCAGATTGTAATGCGAGGAAGCATCAGCAGGATTAAGGGTTGCCGCTTCGAGATTTCTCTTGAAAGACTCGCGTGCGCGCTGGTTACGGCTAACGTCTGAGATAAAGCCGCGCAGCAGCAGGAACAGCATCAGCAACAAAAAGGGTGAAGCCAAGACCGCGGCAACAATCGGCAAGAGTTTTATCCCGAGCACAAATGGAATGCCGCTCGCCACAACTACCACCACCGACAGCATCCATGAGAGACGAAAAACGACTCGGACGGCCATGACGGCCCAAACGC
>JANNON010000302.1:0-2123 GCA_031399105.1 Blastocatellia bacterium
CCCTGCCATGAATTTTGAGGGATGAGCGTCCCAAAGGGTCGATAAGACAATGGCTGATACAGACAATCCAGAGGTACTTCCGTCACCGCGCATTGCCCGGTTTGGCGAAGGGCCTGAGGGTAAGCCGGCACGCCGTGAGCGTGGGTTAACTGGTCCGAGGCAAGGTCCCTTTGGTCGGTTGGCCGAATTCATAAGAGATACTCGAGCTGAACTGAAACGAGTCTCCTGGCCAAGCGCCACCGAGGTGAAGAACACCACTATCATCACTCTGATCGCTGTAGTCTTCTTTGCCATCTATTTGTATCTCGTCGATCAACTGTGGACATTTCTATTGACTCAGCTAAACAGCCTGTTCAATTGGATAGGCGCCTAATCGAGGCAAGGGAATATTCGATGCAGCAGTGGTTCATCCTCCATACCTACTCGGGACACGAGAAGAAAGTTCGCGACAGCCTTAAGGCACGCGTCCGCGATACCGATCTTCAAACTGAGATCAGCGAAGTGCTGGTTCCAACCGAGACAGTGGTGGAGATGAGAGGCAATAAACGGATTGAATCGACTCGAATGTTCTATCCGGGTTACGTGCTGGTACAGATCGAGTGCGACGACCGAGGTCACATTCCGGACAACGTCTTTCACTTAATCAAGTCAACGCCGAAGGTCACTGGTTTCGTCGGCGGTCACAACCCCACGCCATTGACGCCGCAGGAAGTGGACCAGATTGTCCATAACGTGACTGAGGCGGCAGAGAAGCCCAAGCCTAAGTTCTCCTATGCGGCCGGTGAGACAGTTCGCATCAAGTCGGGTCCTTTTCAGAGTTTTACTGGCAAGGTCGAAGAGGTAAACGAAGATAAGTCGACATTAAAAGTTACCGTCACAATCTTTGGTCGCTCGACTCCGGTTGAGTTGAACTTTTTGGATGTCGAAAAAGTGACGTTCGCAGAAGAAGAATAAGGGCCTAACCGCCAACTGGAAATAATACGATGGCTAAGAAAATTACTGGATACATTAAGCTTCAGGTGCCCGCTGGCAAGGCTAATCCCGCGCCGCCTATTGGGCCGGCGCTTGGCCAGCACGGCGTCAACATCATGGAGTTTTGCAAGGCTTTTAATGCAAAAACTGCGCAGATGGATCCCGACTTGAAAATTCCTGTCGTGATCACGGTCTATGCAGATCGCTCGTTTACTTTTGAAACGAAGACGCCCCCCGCGGCGGATCTATTAAAGAAGGCTGCCGGAATACCGAAGGGCTCGGGAAAGCCTAATCGCGAGAAGGTTGGCACCATTGCTCGTTCAAAGGTTGAGGAGATTGCGAAAACCAAGTTGCAGGATCTGAACACTACAAGTCTCGAGTCGGCAATTAAGACTATCGAAGGGACTGCTCGTCAGATGGGTCTGACGATTGAAGGTTAATTCAGCGAACGCTCACGTGAGTGTTCCTCCAAATCAGGGAGAGCGTTGCTCGTTTGCACCTGGGAGACGTAAATGAAAAAGCACGGAAAGAAGTACCGCGCTGCGGCCGAGAAGATCGAAGCCGGGCGGAAGTACAATCTGGAAGAAGCGGTCGGGCTAATCAAAGAGATCGCGTTTGCGAAGTTTGACGAGACGGTCGAACTCACCATGTGGTTGGGTGTTGATCCCCGTAAGGCCGATCAGCTGGTGCGTGGAACCCTGGTTTTACCGCACGGTTTGGGCAAGTCAAAGAAGGTCCTCGTTATCGCGCAAGGTGACAAGATTCGCGAGGCTGAAGAGGCCGGCGCGGATTTTGTGGGCGGCGAAGATATGGTCGCCAAAATTCGCGAAGGCTGGCTGGATTTTGACGCCGTCATTTCAACTCCAGACATGATGCGACTCGTCGGTGCGCTCGGAAAAATTCTTGGTCCGCGCGGACTGATGCCTAACCCGAAAACCGGAACCGTGACGTTTGACGTTTCGACCGCAGTGCGGGAAACAAAGGCTGGCAAGGTTGAGTATCGAGTCGATAAGACCGGCGTGATCCACGTGCCGGTGGGCAAGGTATCCTTCGACACCGAAAAGATTCGCGACAACACAAAAGCTTTGCTGGAAGCGGTGGTGAAGGCCAAGCCGTCCACTGCCAAGGGCAAGTACGTTAAGAAGGTGAAC
>JANNON010000324.1:0-1765 GCA_031399105.1 Blastocatellia bacterium
GGTGATCGCCGAGAATGTCCGCGTCTTCGAGTCACTCGGCTGTGACGTCGAGGAGGCGGAGCCCGACAACACCGGTGTCGACGAGGCGTTCCCGACGCTGCGCCACGGATCGTACCACACCTCGTTCTCGGCGATGGCGAAACAGCGTCCGGAGTGGATCAAGGACACGATCCACTGGGAGATTGCGGAAGCCGAGCGTCAAACTGCGGTTCAGGTAGCGCATGCGTCGGCGCGGCAGGACCGGCTGTATGCGCAGGTCCAGGCGTTCTTCGCCCGGTACGACTACTTCGTGCTGCCCGTGACGCAGGTAGAACCGTTCGACGTGAGCATCGCGTATCCCACGTCGGTGGCCGGAGTGCCCATGCAGACGTACATCGACTGGATGCGCAGCTGCTGGTACGTGACGATGATGACCAATCCGGCGATCTCCGTGCCCGCCGGGTTCACGAGGTCGCAGCTGCCGGTAGGAATCCAGATTGTGGGACGTCATCGCGACGACTGGAGCGTGTTGCAGCTGGCGCACGCGTTCGAGCGCGCGACGGGGCATGGGCTGCGGCGGCCCGCGGTGGTATGAGGGCGACCGCACTCTTGTTGTGAGTGCCCGAAAGCTGGCGGCGGCGGACTAACGCAACCGGATTCCGAGCTCGAGCGATCCGACTCGCAACGTCTCGCCTTTGCGGAAGATCACGCCGCCACGCGCCGCAGCGACCAACGCGAGATGGGCGAAGCCTCCCGCCACGTCCAGATGAAGCTGTGCACCTACACCCGGGGAGCCATGTCCGGCGTATGCTGCCGGACCGGCCATCGCGCGGAGTGTGCCCGCCGACGTGATGGTCTCAAGACACCGAGCACGCCGATGTGCACCAGTGCGGGAAACCGTGGGAGGCAGCGTGCGCGCGCTATATCGAGCACACATATTCTCCCCATGACGACCCACGCTTCGCACACTCCAGCCATATGTGCTCGCCATCCATGCGGTAGGAAGGCGCCGAAGTGTTTTATCGAGACGTTGCGATGCGCTCGATCACCGCAATACCGCCGGAGTATGCGGAGTAAGGAACGGCCGTCATCCCGAGGCTGCGCACGTGATCGATGCTTCATCGGAGACCGTCCGCCGTCGTGGTGTGTGACCCGAGCCCACGACGGCGAAGCGGGGACCCTTCATGACGCGAGCTACTACGCGTCCTCGCTCATGGCCGGCTGATCGTGAGCTCCGAACGCATCTTCACGACGGTGTAGGGATTCCACGTCGACAGAAGGTAGTAGATCTTGAGCGTGTTCCCCGTGACGCGCGTAAAGCGCCCGATGATCGATGGAGCGTAGGGACCCCCTGGCGTCGTCGCCGGGTCGTTGTTGGGCCCAATCGTGGGACCGAGGAGTCCGTCGCTCGGCACGGCGTTCGGGTTGTGGATGAACAACCCATAGCCCGGATCTCGAGGGATGTTGAAGATCAGCACTGGCGTGGCCCATGGCCCCCACGGATCCTTTGCGTAGGCCAGATACATACCCCGCGTCGCGACACTCTGCCGGCCGCCGTCGTAGGTCATGAGCCACATCCCGAATTCCGCCGAGTAGGCGACGGTCGCGTTGCCGACGCTCGGCGTTCCGTTTGGCCATGCGGGTCCGTTGAGCGGATTGTCCTGGAGGACCGGAACCGCCGCCGACTCCGACGTCGTCCACGTCGGCTGGCCGTTCACTCGGCCGGCGAAGTACTGCGTGCCGGTGCCCGTCCAGAATCCGCTCGCCGGCGTCTTCGAGAGGTAGA
>JANNON010000339.1:0-4634 GCA_031399105.1 Blastocatellia bacterium
ACTTGCTGGATCGTTATCCCGATCTGGCAGGGCGTGTCCCGGTCGCTGAATGGATCAGCAAACCCGGAATTCCCGCGAGTGCTCCAAGAGCCGAGTCGCCGGCATTCGGTCTGGTTGAGCAGCAGGCACAACGTTGGCTTAAGGGTGAAGTGGCTGCGACGAAGATTCCGGTGGCAAAGTGGACGACACACGAGTGGCTGCATTTCCTGAAATCCCTGCCACAGCAGCTCGAGCGACAGCAGATGGCGGAGCTGGACCAGGCGTTTCATCTGACCAAGTCCGGCAACTCGGAGATTGCCTTTCAGTGGTTGCTGATGTCGATTCGAAATAACTATGAGCCGGCGTATCAGCGGCTGGAAGAATTTCTCACGACGATCGGACGAAGGAAGTTCATCAAGCCGCTGTATGAGGAGATGGCGAAGACACCGGAGGGCAAACAGCGCGCGCTCACAATCTATCGTCGCGCCCGCGCGTCGTACCACCCCATTGCGGTTACGTCGATCGATGAAGTGCTGAAGTGGAGCGGGGGGGAATAATCCACAGATTACACAGATGACACAGATTGATAAAAAGCGGACGCAAATAAGTTACGAGCCAGGATTTGTCCTGTCCTTTAACTGATCTGGTGCATCTGTGCAATCTGTGGAATCTGTGGATAGTTCTTGATTGGTTTGCTACGGCCATTGGATTACTTTGGGTTTGGGGGCAGGCGCGGCGGCGGGAGCAGTTGTTGGTGGCGCTTGCTTTGCCGGTGCTGGTTGTTTCACTGGGTCAGATCCTCCGGCTGCACTCTCTGCATCAGTTCGCACGGCTGGCGCAACCTGAGTTTTCGGGGGCTTAGTTGTGGTCGCCGCACTCTTACCCTCCTCGTTCACCGTTCGCGATTCAGAATTCCTTGCGACGCGTGATTCCGCTTTCGCGTTACTTTCATTCGGCACAATCGCAACGGGATTCTTTGACCCATCGTTACCCACGCGCTCAGCCTGAATCTCGTTTGGCTGCGGGTTCAATTGGGTCGACGCTTTCTCAGTAGTCGCAGTGTTGCCGGAAGTTGCCGGTGGTGCGGTTGCTGCGCTCAGCTTCTCTTCGGTTCTCACTGGCGTCTTTGTATCAGGTTTAGGTCGCACCTGCTCAACCTTCGTGGTCGCGCCGCTACTCGAGCCGTCCCGAAATTTCAGGAATGCGTACGTGCCCGCACCCGCAACCAGAATCACCGTTAGAACCAGCAACAAGAAATTTGTTCCGACCGACGTGATTCGAGTAATAAACGCCCCAGCGGGTTTGAACTCGACACGGTTTTCATGAACCAGATCCCAAATCTCAGGGGGATCCTTCAGCGTACGCAAAACTTGTGGAGTCACTACAGTCTCTTCGTCATCCGCCTCTTTTGGATGTTCGTCACTTTGCGCGGAGGATTCTGCGCTACGCCATTCTCCTTCATCCTCAATTTCTTCGGTTCGCGGCTCGTCGCTTGTAACCAGCAGTTCTTCGCTGAGCAACTCAAATCGGTCCTCACTCGCGTCTTCAGTTCGCTGCTCGTTGTCGGCAGCTAACGGTTCTTCGCTAAGACGTACCGCTTCGTCTTCATTGTTTGCCGGCTGTTCCACGTTTCCGACGAGCGGTTGTGCGCTAAACCATCCAACGTGATCGTTGATTCTGTCCTCTGGAGAATGCCGTTCATCTTTAGCCGGAAACTGCCCGTCAAACCAGCTATCGTCCTCAACTCTATCTTCTGTCGAAAGCTCTTCACTTTTCTCCTTAAACGCTGGGCTGTTCCAGATCACATCCTCTTCGACATGTTCTGAGATCACCGGTTCGTAGACCGCATCATCATTCACGGGAGTGGGTGCGACTTCCAATTCCTCAGACATCCATTCTTCCATTGAGAACGGGTGGGACACTGGCTGATCTTCGGCAACTTCAACCTGAGAGCTCTCAGTCGTTTCATTAAGCTGCGCGGCATCGTTGCTAACTGTCTTGAGGTAGTCTGCTATGTCAAAAAACGATCGTGAAGTAGCCCACATCTGTGCCGAAGTGCCGCACCGCGTGGTTGAACTCAGATCTGCTCCAGCTTCGACCAAGATCCTGACCACGTCTGCATGTCCAAAAAATGCGGCCAGCAGCAGCGGCGTAAAACCATCGGCCCTCGCCGCATTCAAATCTGCCCCATGTGCAATCAACCCGCTAACCATCGGCGCGTGACCGTTGTAAATGGCCCGCATCAGAGGAGTGACGCCGTCGGAGTTTCGGGAATTGATCTCGGCCCCGCAGGCGATCACCTGCCAAAGCTGCGATACGTCGCCGGATTCAGCGAGCGTCCATAAAGCCTCAGTAGCGTCATCGATACTTGTTTTGAGTGACACTGGTGCTGACATCTTTATCTCTTTTCAATTCAGGATGGTGATCCGGTCGCCAGCTACAAGCGGTGGATCGGGCTTCTTTCCGGAGCTGATGTCGTTTAGTTTGTAGCGGCTCACCGTCAGAAAGCCCTTACCGTCATCGCGCGACACCAAAGCCGCTTTCGCTTCTTCGCTCAATCCTCCCGCGGCGATGATTGCTTGCGTCAGAGTGAGGCCGGGGCGGAACGTTTTCTCTCCGGGCGCCATTACTTTGCCGGCGACATAAACGAAGAGTGTCGGACTGGCTTGCACCGTGATCACATCACCGGGATGCACCAGCAGATTCATCTCAGCGGCATTGGCGAGCTCGACGACGAAGGTTTCGTTCGATGCATGTCGAACTACCGAAGCTCGGCCCGCTTCAGCGAGCGGTTGGGCGTCGGCGATGACGACGTAAAGCGGTATCGCTTCGCGCTTGATTATTTTGGCGCCGGGTTCTTTCACGAGACCACTGATCAGTAGCGTGTGGCTAACATAGTCCTGAACGCCGACCGACACTTTCTGCGTATTGTTCGCGTTCGAGACTCTCAGCGTCTCTTCCAGCTTCGCGCTAATCTGCTCAACCGTCAGCCCTGCGACCGGCAAAGGCTCTTTCAGCTCGGCGTGTTGCAACAGACCAGCCGAACTAACAGTAATCAAACTTGACTGTGCACTCGCGCCATTCATTTGAACTTCGAGCACATCTCCTGGGCCAACGCGGTAAACGCGAGTGGGATCAATCTCTTTGGGAGACTCGGTTACAACTGGCGCTGCCGCCGGAAGCGTTGTTGTTTTCATTGCTACCTGAACGGCGGTGGGTGGCTGTGGTCCAGGTCTCGCCGCGACTGCTTCATCGGGAACGGCTTCGCTGGGCGACATCAAATTGGCTTGCCTGAGTAGCTGGCGTGCTTCTTTGTCTTTAGGATTCAGATTGACGGCATGTTCCAGCGCCTTGATCGCTTCCTCGCGCTGACCCAGATCGAGATAGGCGTGACCTAGACTGAAATAAGCGTCGCCGTAGTCGGGTTTCAACTTTACCGCTCGCTCGAAGAGTTGGACCGCCTGCTTCAACAATCCGGCGCGCGCGTATTTCACGCCCTCTTTATGAAGGCGCTTGGCTTCGGCGTTCGTCTCGGAAGAATGCGCACGCAGCTCGTCTTTGGGAGCCGCCGGCGTTTCTTCGCTACGGATTCCGACAACCCGTGGGCGAGTTTCCGGATCCCGGTTTTGCGCGCTGAGAACGCTTAGCGACGCCGCCCACAGAACGAGCGCAACGGCAAGAAGGGAGTGTTTAAGTAGGGGATTCGCGGTGGACATCTCACGTTACCCGAAAAAGCGACAGATGGATGTTCTGAAAATGCCTGGAGAGACTTGTGCGCAACTGACTGCGCGACTGTCGGGGGAGCGATTGGCTGCGTGGCGTGTTTATACCACTTTGTCGGAATCATGCCAATATCTAAGTAGGGCAAGAGATTTGGCCGAGGGTTTTCGCGGATAACACAGATCTGAACAAAGCTTCGAAACAGACCTTCTGTAACTTCTCTCAGATCCTCTTGATCCGCGTAAATCCGCAGCAAAATGTCTGGAATCGAAAGCGAATGAATATGGAAAGTGAACTCAAACTCAGAATCATTCTCGAGCGTCCGCCGGCCGGCGTCGATTTTGGTGTGCAGAAAGGGCGGGGCAACACTTACGAAACGATCGAAAAGCAGCGATCGAAAAGCGGCGACCTGCGGTTCGATTTCACAGTAAGAGTAAACATGAGCAAGGCGTCTCCAAACTTCCTTGGCTCGATTGCGCAAGGTCCACCGCAAACCCGTTTTGTCTACATCGACATCGGACATTGTGCGGGCCAGACAGATACGGCATGGAGTCGCCGGTTAAAAGTTCCGTTAGGCGGGATTACGTCTGAGATGGTCAAAGAGGCGTTAAGCTCTTTGAAGGTTCTGACTGCTCGGGTCGCGGGTACTGGCAGTGATGGCGGGCCAACGTGCGGGACGGTGAAGCCGTTCGATGGTTGGAAGCTCAGTTAGCAGAAGTGAGGTACCGAGCATTTAAGACTTCGGGCGATGAGGTCGTCGGGTGATCGAATCAGAACCGCTACCGAGACTGTGTGTAAAACTAACGCGCTGAATATTAGGAAGACCAGATGGGCAGTGTCACTGTCAGGAAGGTGGACCCTGTCCCCGCCTGAGTTTCGGCGCAATGAAGAATCGATTGAATCTTGAATCTGCCGACCGACCTTGAAACTAAGGC
>JANNON010000346.1:0-3009 GCA_031399105.1 Blastocatellia bacterium
CGGCCGTCGTGAACAAGTACATTGGCGAGACTGAAAAGAACCTCGGGCGCGTTTTCGCCGATGCTGAGGACGCCAATGCAATCCTCTTTTTCGACGAAGCCGATGCTCTTTTCGGCAAGCGCGGCGAAGTCAAAGAAGCACAGGACCGTTGGGCCAACATGGAAGTCAACTACCTTCTACAGCGAGTTGAGGAATATGCCGGAGTAGTTATCCTCGCCTCAAACCTGCGGCAAAACATCGACGAAGCTTTCATGCGGCGCATTCACCTGATTGTCGAGTTTCCATTTCCTGAAGCAAGTGCTCGCTTACGAATTCTGCTCGGCCTTTTCCCAAATGTGCTCGAACGGCCTGAAGATGTGGAGCTTCAGGTGTTGAGCGATCGGTTTAAGTTAGCCGGCGGCAGTTTGAAGAACATCGTTCTGGACGCTGCGTTCCGCGCGCTGAGTAAAAATGGCAGGCATCAACCCGTCCTGACAACGCGGCATTTGGTGAGCGGCGTCGCTCGCGAATATCAAAAACTCGGGAAGCCTATTACGAAAAGCGAATTTGGCGACGAGTTTTTCAAGTGGATCGAGGAAGACATTCTGTAACGGCAGCGAGATTCTAAACAGAGAGAAAAAACTGAGGGAGAGCGAACGCACTTACCACCGTCGTTCGACGTCGATCGTCAGACACCGGACAAAACGGGAGGGCGGTTTCCGAGGCGACATGGAGAGTCAGGTCTCAACCCGGAGTTTCACCTGGTCCCAATGTCTCACGAGCTGCTGAGACGTTAGTTGGTCCAGGCAAAACCACAGGCTGCGCCTTTTCGAGCGACGATGATGAAAAGTGTGCAACGCGCGCTGGGCAACGCTCGCGCCGGTGGGATGGTTGGTAATGGCAAACAGCCAGTGCAGGCTCACCTCCGGCACGAAAATGTGCAGAGACAGCCGGCGGGTCAGATCGGGTCGACAGGGGCGACAAATGCGAGCGCGTACGTTACCGAAGACCTGAAGATCAAGATGACAGCAACAGTCCTCGCCGAGTCATTTGCGGGTCAGGGATCCGAAATCCGCTGGATGTATGAAACCGCGTAGCGGCCGCGGAAGGCGAAAAAGGGCTGAAAGGATATCTACGTCAAAATTCTCGCGGCCGGCAAACACAAGTCGTCTTCGATGGGGTCCGCATCGAGCAGTACTACCAAACAAACACGCTCCCAAAAGAGGTTCCGTTTACACCCCTTCGAAGTAGTTAGATTTTCAACTCGGGAAAAAGGAGGCAGGCGAAAACAGATGGGCGACCCCTTTACCGAAAACGAACTAAGCGTTGCGAAGGTGATCCGCGGCCGGGACGTTAAGGAGGTGCAAGGATTCGGATCTCCTGGAACTCATTGACAATCGGAGTCTCGATGAAGCGCTCGCCGACCTGGAGTTGGGCCCGAAGGTTCGAGAGCGAGTGACACCCGACCTGCCGCAGCTTAACGCCGAACAGGAAGCGTTGGTTGTCACCCAACTAAGCGCCGCTATCTTCGGCCAACTCGTAAAAGACGAATCGAATGATGAGGGGTGAGATCAAATACTGCCGTGCCGAAAACGAAAGAAAAAACAGAAGCTCCTGAGCAAATAGCTGCCTCGCCGGCCATGGACAACATGAAGGCCGAGACGCCTGAGAAGGCAGCGGGACCGCAGCAGACCGGCGGGATGGCACTGGCGACCAACATGATGGGGGCCGCTGGGCTAACGCCAAATGGAGCTGACGGCGCAAGCATGGTCAACATGCTGCAGCGCTCTGTTGGCAACGCGCGTATTAGTCGCATGCTGGGCGGGGGTGGTGACGCACCGTCGGTTGATGCTCAAGGAGAATCTGCTGGAGCGACTGCTCCGGTGCAACGCAAATGCGGCTGCGGTGGTGACCCTGGAGCAGGAAAAGAATGCGCCGAGTGCCAGGCGAAGAGCGACCTCGTTCAAGCTACTCCCGTGGACGGTGGACCAGCTTCGGTTTCCGCTTCGCCGGCCAGTGAACTAATTCCCTCGAGCATGCCGACTCCGGACAAGTCGAAGCAGGATGCAGCGGGCGTCGAAAGCGGTAAGCCGGTTAGGGCGAGTACCGGCGGCACAGTTCGTACTTCGCGAATACAGCGATGGTCGTGGAGGGATGTGGTTGCCGAAGGCGTGGGTACGGTGGTCGGAATCGCAGGTGGCCCCGCAGTTGAGGCTGCTACGAGAATTCTGGTGATGCGAAAAATTGCTTCGCTCGAAGGCAAGCTAGCTCGTATTAAAGCGGCGATGAACCGGAGGGGTGGGCTCCATTTCTCCGATGCGCAATGGATGTTAATCATGGGGTTAGCAGGTTCGCTGGAGTCGATGCTCCCAGGCGGCTTACCGATACTAACCTCGGCGTTGCAAACCATGCGTTCGGGAACGGGAATAATTGTCGTTGCTTCAGTCATCGCTCTGCCCGTGGTAATCGCAGCGCTGATCGCGGCATTAGAAGCCGTCTTGATTATCATGGCGGCAATTATTATCGCTTTCGTCCTATTCGCGATCATAGAGAAGATCATTGACGCACTCGAAGAGGCTGCCCGGAACACCACAATATGCGACGCCCTGTTGGTTCAGTGCCTTAATAATCCGTGGCAGCCAGACTGGAACAAAGGTGATTTTGGTCCAAGGAAGGACTGTGGAGCTTGTTACCGGGAGTGCAAACATGCTGGAGGCGTGTGGCCATATTACAAGTGCCCGGGCTAGAACGAGCTGGTGGAAACAATGGAATGTGAACGCTGCGGGAAACCTGCTTCTCATGATTACTTGCTCGCTGGGCGCGGGATGAGATTGTGTCATCGCTGCCTGGATCGATATGAGATTCAGGATGCGTACGAGGACCGGCTTACTGAGTTGGACCAGCTTGCCACGCAGGGAGACTACGAAGAAGCACTGACGCTCCTGGAAACGATTCGCAATGACCAAATTGAGCGCGATCATGAAGGCTGGCTGAACAATAGCCTCATGGCCCACCGCGCTTTAATCCTTG
>JANNON010000384.1:0-3255 GCA_031399105.1 Blastocatellia bacterium
TCGGCGAGTCGCACATCTACTTCCACACCAACCCGGGCGCGCTGATGTTCCAGGTGGCGAGCTGGTACACGGCGCGCGCATTCAATCCGCCCGACAAGGGCGGCCAGCCGGCGGGCTTTCCGCTCGGGATCATGCAGTCGCCGGCGATGAACAACGGCGCCTGCAACCAGTGCAAGTCGATGGCGGTCGGCGGCAGCTACGTCGTCAACGCCGCCTCGCCGCGCAAGGAGATCGGCATCGCCTTCCTCAACTCCTTCGCCAACGCCGAGATGGGCAACCGCTGGCTCGAGAACGTGCTGGTGCAGACCGGGATCAAGACCGACGCGTCGAAGATCAGCGGCCCGCACGCCGGCTACTTCCGCCAGCTGGCCAAGGCGAACGAGGGCAACACGTACTTCTTCGGCACGCCCGTGCAGGTGATGTCCGGCAAGCCCAAGGAAGTGTTCACCCAGGTCATCAACAACGCCTTGCCGGCCGGCTCGATCAGCGTCGACGACGTCGTCAAGCAGATGAACGCGGCGAAGTAGGAATGCCGGCGGAGCGGCTCTGAGCATGCACGAGGCGCGCGCGCTGCGCACGCCGTGGCGTGCGGTCACGCTCTTCCTGCTGCCGGCGCTGACGCTCTACGTCGCCTTCACCGCCTACCCGGTGGTGAAGACGCTGTGGAACAGCCTGCACATCGTCCTGCCGAACAAGCACGAGTTCATCGGCCTGGCCAACTTCGTCGAGGTTCAACCGGGAAGCAGCGCACCCGCGAATTCATCCCCTTGGCGGCGACGCTGACACCCGCGAAAAGCCCACCGCCGCTACACGGAGCGGCGAGCGCGTCGAGCTCGGGAACCTCTTCAAACAACTCCAGGGCCGCTGTTCCTGCGCCCGCCATAATTAAGTAGTCGTCATAAGGCGGGACCATCACCAGTCCGTCGCGCTCGCTGATTTTCTGAGCCACGGTTTCTCGGTCTTCGCTGTGACGATCATAGAACACTATTTCAGCGCCATAGCCCCTGGTCGCCGCCACTTTCGATTTTGGCGCGTCGTCCGGCATCGCGACGACCGCCCGCACTCCCGCTTCGCGTCCGGCAAGAGCGACGGCCTGTGCGTGATTCCCCGAGGAGAACGCGACGATTCCACGACGCTTTTCGTCTTCAGTAAGCGAGAGAATTTTGTTGGTGGCGCCGCGAATCTTGAAGGCGCCGGCTCGTTGCAGATTCTCACACTTGAAAAATACTTCCACGCCTGCGGCTTCATTAAAGGCATGGGAAGTTACAACCGGCGTGTGATGAACGCGTCCGGCAATCCGAGTCGCAGCTTGTTTGATTAGATCGATTGTTAGCATGTTCTAAAGTGAATGCGGCGTAAAAGTCATGAGCTCAGTACCACCTCGCGGTAGAGACTGTACGAAAACTCAAGATCTCAGGAGACAAATCAAGATACGCAGTCTCACTGTCAGGAAGGTGGACCCTGTCCCCGCTTCAACTTGCCTTAGTTTCAAGGTCGATTGGCAGATTCAAGATTCTACCGATCTTCCTTGCGCCGAAACTCAGGCGGGGACAGGGTCCACCTTCCTGACAGTGAGACTGCCCTCTGGTCTTCTTAATATTCAGCGCTTAGTCTACACACAGTCTCGGTAACGGGTGGGCACACCAACGCGTTCTTCGGGTTTTATGTTCGACTCAACACAACACCCCACCCGCTACTGCGAGGTGGTACTGACCTCATTACACCCGATCGAATCGCGAACGAGCAAAACTGCATCACTGCCCCCGAACGTTTCCCATTGAGCCAACGTTACAAACTTACTACTCTGGACTCGAACACTTCCGCAAAGCGCTCGATGATCCGATCCTCAACCTGGCCCATATCGACTTCGCGGCCCAGCAACTCTTTCATTGAAGTTACCGGCTCGCCTTCGCAGGCAACAATCAAACTGAAGAAACTCAAATCACAGTTAACGTTGAGTGCGAAACCGTGCGTGGTAACCCAGCGCGCGAGGTGGACGCCAATGGCTGCAACCTTTCCACGGTCCGTGTGTACGCCAGTGAGCCCCTTGACTCGAAATGCCCTGACATCAAAATCCGACATCGTTCTGATGAGCACTTCCTCCAGGTCGCGTACATAACGATGAACGTCTTCGCGATCCGGGCTGAGACTGATTATTGGATAACCGACTATCTGGCCCAGGCCATGGTAAGTAACTTTTCCACCACGGTTAGTTTCAAACAGCGCCACGCCTCGTTGGGCCAGCGCCTCTGTGTCGACGAGCACGCCCGTCTGATCCCCACGCCTTCCAATCGTGAATGTGTGTGGGTGTTCGAGGAGCAAAAGCGTGTCCGGTTGCGCATGGGTTTGGACTGCCTGCTCGGTCTCTTTCTGGATGGCCAATCCCGCCCCGTACTCGACCCGGCCCAGCCGCCGAACCAACATTTGTCTCTCTTTTTTCTCGATGCAACCACGCGCGCTCATGTGGCGTCATTCTAGCAGCATGATGTTGGATCCGTCAGACTGCTTGACGCCGCGACCCTGCAAGAATAGTTTGGAGGAAACAAAACCATATGACAGGAGACTTCATTACCTTGATAAGAACCATCGCCCTGCTATTGACCATCGTCGCCTTCTCGCCCGCAGCCGCATTTTCGCAAACTCGCAAGCGGTCTACGACCAAAGCTCCACCTGCCGCTTCGGCAGCGCAAAAAACTGCTGAAGTTAGACGCGTGGCTGCGGTTCGGGTGGCGGACCACATCAAGAACCTGACGCGGTTCATCTATTTGCTGGGTGGTGTTGCGAAGGGCATCGAACAAACGGATGCGGCAATCCGCGCTAATCAGGCGTCGCCGGCAATCGTTGAGCAGGTACGTAAGAACAAAGCAGTCGTAATATCGAGTTTGCGCACCTGGCGTGAGGCGATGGACAAACTCGAAATTGATTACCGCAACACGCCTGACTTGCAACGCTACTACATCAAGCTTGCGGGCGTGGCGTCGAGCGCCGCGGCAGCGGAAGAGCAAGCCACAGCTGGGAAGTATGAACAGTCTGGCCGGTCGTTACTGGAGGTCGTGAATCGACTCACCGATGTTCTGGTCGAGATGCGGTAAAAAAAGTACTGAGTGCTGAGTACTAATTGTAGGGGCGTGGGGGCGGGGGGGGGCCGCGCGGGGGATATATTGGGGGATATAAAAAGGGGGGGCGCCCGGGGGGGGGGCGCGGCCAAAAATTATAAACCACGCCGTCAATTTTTTAAGGAAAAGAAACACAAAA
>JANNON010000477.1:0-19707 GCA_031399105.1 Blastocatellia bacterium
AGGTCTCACTGTCAGGAAGGGGGACCCTCCAACTCTTAAAACTACTTACTCTCAGCCTCTCCTCCCAAGCTTAAAAGTCTCACTGTCAGGAAGGCGGACCCTGTCCCCGCTTCAAGTTTGACAACCATTCTCTCTAAATGAATCTTGCAGGCATGAGAGGTGAGCTGGGAGTTATTGGATGTGAAAGTAAAAGCGGGGACAGGGTCCGCCTTCCTGACAGTGAGACTTTTAAGCTTGGGAGGAGAGGCTGAGAGTAAGTAGTTTTAAGAGTTGGAGGGTCCCCCTTCCTGACAGTGAGACCTGCAGACTGCAAATTTCCAATACTCCGTTCGTCTTGCTCGCAGGAAATAGTCCGGAGTTCTTAACTGAAGGACTCCATTTGAGCCGGCATCTGTTTGCTTTAAGACGAGGGAATCGAAGATAGTCGCGGAACAACTTCTGAGGGAGGGGTCGGCGAGAATGAGAACCAGACGGCGCAAATTGAGCTATGAAGTGTCCATCGTTAGTTTGTTGTTGGTGATCATGAATTTCTGTGCTGTCACGCAGGCAGCACAAACAGAGCCCCCGCTCAAAGCCACTTACGTAAAGGGTAAGTGGGGCTACGCGGACCAGTCTGGCCGAATCGTGATCGCTCCGCGCTTCGACGCTGCACGTCCGTTTTCAAATGGACTGGCCCAGGTCGGGCTGTTAGATGAAGAGCTTCCGGAGATTCACTCAGGGCCAAATATCAAATGGGGCTATATCGATGAGAGTGGACGAGTCCTGGTTGAGCTTCGGTACGCAGCTCTGCGTTCCTTCTCCCAAGGTTTGGCCGCCGCCGCGATTTTAGACCAGGACGCAGAAAGGCCATTTGATTCTCGGCCTGGTTTGAAGTGGGGCTATCTTAATCAAGACGGAAAGGTCGCGATACCGATGCAGTTCGCGGCTGCCGGTGACTTCTCTGAGGGCTTGGCCCAGGTCGATGTTAGTGGAAAGCGTAGTGGCCTCTGCAGATCTGATCGCAAGTATGGCTATATCGATCGAAGCGGCGCGTTAACTATTCAGCCTCAGTTCGCATCTGCTTCATCGTTCAAGGGTGGTCGAGCGCAGGTGTCGATTGGCAAGATTCAGTATTTGGGAAGGTGCGTCTGCTGCGCGCCACGGTTCTTCGGCAAGCACGGCAGCATCGATACGGGTGGAGCGTTCACGATTGATCCTGCGCGTCGCGACTCCAGTTCAGACCTGGAGTTCGGTGAGGGGGAGGAACCGCGATGAAGTACTCGAAAGTTCTCGCTGTTCTACTCTTCACCCTGATCATCGCCGCCGGTGGGTTGGCCCAGGGAGGACGCGAAAAACATCCGGGCCTGCATCCGGTTCGTGACGCGAATCGCAAGTGGGGCTTTATCGATTCCAGCGGGCGCTTTCAGATCAAGCCAATCTACGATGGAGCTAACGAGTTCTCAGATGGCGTCGCCTATGTTTGGTTTTGGGAAAACAAAGAAAGAAAAAACGGTATTGTTGATGCTGGTGGAAAGTTTAGTGAGTTACCCGAAACCAATGAGTATCAGACGGCCTTTCACGACGGGCTCGCGAGAATGCAAAACCCTTCCGGTGGGGAACGAAAATACGGCTACATGGACAAGGCTGGTCGCGTAGTCATCGAACCGCAGTTCTTCAATTCCGGTCACTTCTCAGAAGGTCTCGCATGGGTGTCAGTGCTTAAGGAAGGCAAGTGGCGTTACGGATTTATCGACAAGAGTGGAACGATAGTTATCGAGCCGCAGTTCGCTCATCAACCCGAAGACTTTGTCGACGGCCGATCAAAGGTGATGGGTCAAACTCATTCCGGTTTCGTTGATAAGACCGGCAAGTTTCGAATCGTGGCCGATTTTGAGCACGCCGATTCTTCCTTCTCCGAAGGCCTTTTGGCTACGGTTATCAAAAGCAGTCCAACGCGCGGCGTCTATCTTGATCGACAGGGCAAAGAGATTCTGGAAATACCATTTTGGCAAGAGCGCACGGCGTGGCAGCGTTCCCTATATTCACTTCGGCGGCAACAGCTCGCACCGTTCATGGAAGGCCTCGCTGCCGTCCTGTCGTTCAACAAGATCGGTTTTATTGATAAGAAGGGAAAGGTCGTAATAGCGCCGGAGTTCCGCGAAACCAGTGGGTTCTCCGAAGGGTTAGCAGCCGTCAAAATTATAGGGGGCGATGGACAATATGTTTGGGGCTACATCGACAAGAGCGGCAGGTTTGTGATCGAGCCTCAATTCAAAAGCGCACAGCCGTTTTCGGGAGGCGTGGCTCGCGTGATCACAGTCAACGGGGAAGAACAGTTGATCGATAGCAGCGGAAAGATTGTTTGGCGCCTCTCAAACTAAACCCAGCCTTTTGGACTAAACCCAGCCTTTTGGAACAGCTGCTTTTCATTACGTCTACGCTTCACCGCATAACACTGCTCAGACCCGTACTCGAATTCCAGTAAACCGTTTTGATGGCTTTGAGTTGCCCCCGATCTTTGGATGGACTCTCACAAACCTTTGACAGCCGTAGTTCAATGTTTTAGAGTCCCGGCCACTTGGTTGCCCAGTTGTTATCCGGTAGGCAAGGCTGTGTTCTGATCAAACCAGCTTTAAAACTCCCTGAATCAGAACAGACAAGCCGATCCGGATCGTGAATATTGCAAGGAGGGTGAAAAGTTTTCACTGAGTGCGGTGCCTTCTTAAGAAGTCCCAGCCTTCGCTTGAAATTCGCTGAATTCTCAGGCTAAAACAAAGGATTTCGTTTAACTCCCTAACCTAAAAGTGCGACGAGGACTTCTCAAGGAGCGAGAATGTTTCCGAAGATCGTTCAGCGTCCGGCCCGACCCCAGCCCGGGGTCTGTTCTAACCCGACCGCCCCAAATCCGCGACCCACGGTTCACGGCAAATTCATATTTGTTGACGGGAAGAAGTTCTACCTGAAGGGCGTAACCTACGGCACCTTCCGACCGGATGAGCATGGTCAGGAACTGTATGAGCCGAGCGTCGTCCAACGTGACTTTGCTCAAATGCAAGCCGCCGGGATTAATGCTATCCGCACTTACACAGTGCCTCCGCATTGGTTTCTTGATACCGCTCGCCAATATGGCTTGTACGTAATGGTTGGCATTCCCTGGGAGCAGCACGTTGCTTTCCTGGATGAACGGCAACGTCCGCGTGAGATCGAGAAGCGAGTGCGAAACGCAGTACGCTCCTGTGTCGGCCATCCCGCCATTCTCTGCTTTGCAATCGGCAATGAGATTCCGACAACCATAGTTCGTTGGTTGGGCCAAAAGCGGGTGACGAACTTCTTACGTCGTCTTTATGAGGGGGTGAAGCGTGAGGATCCAGGCGCGTTGGTTACCTACGTGAACTATCCGTCGACCGAGTATCTTGACCTGCCGTTCGTCGATTTCTTCTGCTTCAATGTTTATCTGGAGTCAGAAGAGAAACTCGATTCATATCTCGCGCGTCTCCAAAACCTCGCCGGTGATCGGCCCTTAATCATGGCTGAGATCGGATTGGATAGTCGTCGCAATGGCCTCGACGTGCAGGCCGAAACTCTTGCGTGGCAAGTGCGAGCCGTGTTTGCAGCCGGCTGCGCTGGAGTATTCATATTTGCATGGACAGACGAATGGTGGCGTGGCGGTTACGACATTGAGGACTGGGACTTCGGACTGGTTGCTCGTGACCGAACTGCTAAGCCCGCGTTGCATTCCCTCAGCGTTGCGTTCGCAGAAATACCCTTCCAGCGAGAAATGAACTGGCCATCTATATCGGTGGTGGTCTGCACCTACAACGGTTCCATGACCATCCGCGATTGCATGGAAGGTCTTAAGGCGCTCGAGTATCCCAACTTTGAAGTGATCGTCGTCAATGACGGCTCAATCGATAAGACCGCAGAGATTGTGAGTGAGTACGGTTTCACTCTCATTAGTACCGAGAATCGCGGCTTGGGGTCTGCGCGCAATACGGGTCTCATGGCCGCAAAGGGTGAGATTGTTGCTTACACAGATGATGACGCCCGGCCCGATCCCCATTGGTTACAGTACCTGGGCCATTCGTTTATGCAAGGAACATTCGCGGGCATTGGCGGGCCAAATATCGCGCCAGCTGGCGATGGTTGGATTGCCGACTGCGTGGCGAACTCTCCTGGCGGTCCCGTCCATGTGCTTCTGTCAGATCGCGTCGCCGAACACATACCTGGATGCAACATGGCGTTTCGCCGCGACGCTCTAATGGCGATTGGTGGTTGCGACACTATCTACCGCGTTGCGGGAGATGACGTTGACTTGTGCTGGCGTATTCAGCAGCAGGGTGGGGTGCTGGGTTTCAGTCCCGCTGCTGTGGTCTGGCATCATCGGCGCAACTCGATACGGATGTATTGGCGCCAACAGCAAGGGTACGGAAAAGCCGAAGCATTGCTCGAAGCCAAGTGGCCTGAAAAATACAACAGTGCGGGGCATCTGACCTGGTCCGGGAGACTTTATGGAAAAGGTTTGACCGAGGCACTGTTCTTTAGCCGGCGCGTTTACCACGGTGAGTGGGGAACCGCATTGTTTCAAAGCATCTACCAAAGCGCGCCGGGGCTTTTCTCCTCGTTGCCTCTGATGCCTGAATGGTATCTGCTCATAGCTCTGTTGAGCTCGCTGTCAGCACTCGCTTTCTTTTGGCCTCCGCTTGTGTTTGCCGTTCCGTTGCTAGTGATGGCCATTGTGACATTGTTACTCCAGGCGTTTCGGAGTGCGAGCAAGGCCCAATTCACAAGTTCACAAAACTCGAAGCTCGAACGCTTTCGATTGTGGGGGCTAACAGCAGCTTTCCATCTGTTGCAACCGCTTGCTCGTTTACGCGGGCGAATACGTTGGGGGTTGACACCTTGGCGGTTACGCGGCGCGTCGCGAGTCACGTTGCCGTGGCCACGCGTGATTACAATCTGGAGCGAGCGTTGGAGTTCGGCGGAGGAACGGCTGCAGCGAGTTGAAACGATGTTGCAGGACGCTGGCGCTTGCGTACTTCGAGGCGGCAGCTTTGATAAGTGGGACATCACGGTGCGCGGCGGATTTTTCGGCTCGGCTCGACTGCTGTCTGCGATAGAAGATCACGGCGCCGGCAAACAACTTATACGAATGCGGCTTTGGCCCGCGTGGTCGGCAAAAGCGTTGCTTCCCGTGTTTGTCTTTGCGCTAATCGCCGCCGGTGCTGCTATCGATTCTGCTTTTCTAACAGCGGTTTTGCTCATGGCCGTCGCAGTAGTTTTTGCTGTCAGAGCGTTCGCCGAATCCGCGTTGGCAACTGCGAACATGTTGCAGGCGCTGAAGTCATATCAGGCGTTTGAGGTGGACGCTCAGCGTGAAGAAAGTGAAGAGTTGGAAACACCAATAATTGAAACGGACGAGTTCGAAACCCAAGTCATTGCGACTTTACAAGTGGCCAGGGCCGCGGCGGGTGTACGAGCACACTCGTTCTCAACGAACTCGGGTTTCTCGCAAGCGCCCTCTCGCAAGACTGACGTCGTCGACAAGAGTGTGTTGGGCAACGGCAATCGTCGCAACGGCCGAAGCAGTAATGGCAATGGTGATAATGAAAATGGGGAAAATGGGAATCGCAATGGCAAGAAACACTTCTAGTAACCAGTGGAAGCGAAACCGGAAAAGCCTCCAGATTGTTCCTGCTACCCACAAACAGAAAGATCGTCCTTTCGAGAATTGAAATCGGAACACAACTCTAAAAGGACTCTAAATCCTTGCGCATTTTCTTTCGACTGCTTAACTACGTATTTCGCTACAAGGCACGGCTTGGGCTCGCGTTCGTGCTGTCTTTCCTTGGTATCGGATTGGAGTTGGCGCGCCCATGGCCGATAAAGGTAGTAGTTGACTATGCGCTCGCGGGACAGAAGGCGCCGCCGTGGCTGGCGTCCATCGTCTCGCTTCTCCCCGGCGCCGAGACGCCGCAAGGTCTCTTAGCTTGGTGTGTGGCGGCTGCGGTAATTATCGCAGTTGGTAGCGGATTGTTAACGCTGCTCGTTCTTCATGTCGGCCTGACTCTGTGTCAGCGACTGGTCTACGATCTTCTTGTTGATCTCTTCGTAAAGCTCCAGCGACTTTCGCTGCGGTTTCACAACCGCCACCCGGTCGGGGATCTTATGCAACGGGTCAACGGCGACGTGCTCGTGGTCTTCCTCGCAGTTACCCAGGTAGCTCTGCCGGTAGTTGGGTCGTTTGTAACGCTGGTAGGAATGTTTGTGATCATGCAGCGCCTGGATTCGACGCTTGCCTTGATTGCGTTGAGTGTACTTCCAATGTTAGTTGGCTCGCTGTTGTTCTTCGCTCGACCGATGAAGAGAGCCTCAGAGCAGAACTGGGCCTCGCAGGGATCGATGATGGCGCTGGTGGAGCAGAGTCTTTCGGGCATCAAGGCCATTCAGGGTTTCGCCCGTGAACACTATGTGCAACGAAAGGTTGAAACACGGGCCCTTGAAATGGTTAAGGCTGGAGGTCATGCGATGGTCATCTCTGCCGCGAACAACCACGCGGCCATGGTCATCACGGGAGTGGGCGCGGCGTTAGTGTTGGGTATAGGCGCCACGCGCGTGATGAGCGGTCAACTCACCATCGGCGATTTACTTATCTTCCTGGGCTACCTGACCGCTCTTTATGGCCCAGTAAATTCACTCGGTGGTGCGGTCGGTTACGGCATTGCTGTAACGACGCGGAGCCGGCGCGTTTTTCGCATTCTCGATAGCGAGGAAGAAGTTTCTCAGCGGCCAAACGCTGTCACGCTGGAACGGGCGCGCGGAGAGGTGGTTTTCGATAACGTAACTTTCGGATATGAAGATGAGAACGGCTCGACTCCAGCTCGAATGATTTTGCGCGGGATCTCGTTCAAAGCGCATCCCGGCGTTATTACCGCCATCGTCGGCGCAACCGGGGCCGGGAAGACTTCTCTCGTCACGTTGCTTTCGCGCTTCTACGATCCCCAGAGCGGACGCATTCTGCTGGATGGCCACGACCTGCGCGATCTTTCACTTCAGTCACTCCGAGAGAACGTTTCCCTTGTCCTTCAAGAACCATTCTTATTCCCCATGAGCGTGGCCGATAACATCGCTTTTGGGCGTCCCGAAGCATCACGCGAAGAGATCATTGAAGCGGCTAAGATGGCCCAGGCCGACGAGTTTATTCAACGGCTGCCGGATGGCTACGACACAGTAATAAGTGAGAAAGGCACAAATCTTTCCGGGGGTGAACGTCAACGGATCGCGATTGCGCGCGCAGTTATCAAAGATGCGCCTGTGTTGATTTTGGACGAGCCCACTTCGGCACTTGATGCGCACACCGAAGGGAAAATCTTCGAGGCCCTATCACAGCTCATGCGCGGCCGCACAACTTTCATCATTTCGCATCGTCTCTCGACGATTCGCCGCGCTGATCAAATTCTCGCGCTTGAAGGCGGACGGATTGTTGAGAGTGGAACTCACGATTCATTGATTACGGACGGAAGCGTTTATGCAGAACTCTACCGGCGCCAGCACATAGCGGCCTTATGAACATCCGCCTTGAGAAAAGTTAGGATCGCATGGAAGCCTTCGAATATCGATTGTTTCAGGAGCAGGACCTGCCGAGTCTTTTACGACTGTGGGAAGAAGCAGGCTGGGGCGTCCTGACTGAAAAACAATGGCGGGCGTGGTTCGTCGACACGCCTCAAGGTCCCGCGCTCATCGTCGTGGCGGTGAATGCAGCCGGCGAGGTTGTTGCTCAGGAAGTCTTTATGCCTTCACGCATACGCATTGGCGATAAGGTGGTACGAGCACTGAGAGTCTCTGCACCAATTCTGCGTGAAAACCTTCGCGGCGAGTCATTGCGCCGTCGCGATCATCCTGTCATTGGTTTGTATTTGGCTGCGGCTGAGGCTGCTGCCGAGCTTGGTTTCAGCGTTGTCTATTCGTTGCCAGAGTATGGCTGGTTGCCAGTCTTCAGAATCTTAGAACGCTTCGGTGTCCCGCGTTTCGCTAAAGCTACTTATGGTTGCGCGACGCTCAGGCTGGACGACGTAAGATCCTCGACAGCGAAAGGCCCACTAGTGGCCCGTCCCATTAGCGAATTCGGCGCTGAGTACGATCAACTTTGGGCTTGCGCGTCGGAATCATTTCCGATCGGCTGTGGCGTCGTTCGAGACTCGGGATGGCTCAGCTTCAGAAATGGTGGGCGCATCGCGCTGGAAGTGCGTCATGAGCGCGACGGAAGTCTTGTGGGCTACACGGCTACGAAGAAGCAATCAGGATTGCTCGCAGATGTGCTAGCTCGGCATCCTGAAGATCTCACCGGTGTTATCGCGGCGACGCACAGTTGGATGGCCAATTGCGATGAAGTAACACGTAGCTTGACCCATCTGAAAGTCATGAAGACAACCGCGCTCGAGGCAGCAATCAACAAGCTTGGTTTTGATGAGGAAGACTTTAAGTTCGCGTTCACGTGCAACACGTTCGATCCTTCGCTAACAATGGAGATTGCACCAGAGCGCTGGTATCTGATGCCGGGAGATTGAGGAGCGAGCACTTGGAACTGACTTACCGACTAGTTCAAGAGAGCGACCTTCCGGGTGTGCAAACGCTATGGAAGGAGGAGGCCAACTGGGGAACATTTGACGAGGAGCTTTGGCGGCGCTACGTCATCGAGGCCCCCTTTGGTTCCATTTCGGGCACGGTAGCGACTGATGCTGAAAGCGGAAAGATTGTCGGGCAGTTTGCCTTCGTCCCTTCCATCGTTTCGGTCAATGGCCGCGACATTAAAGCCTTTCGACCCGGTGCACCGATCGTTGCTCGTGGTCTTCGTTTCCGTAGCGCTAATCCACTGAGCCATCCAGTGGTTGCGATGTACAAGTTTGCCATTAAGGCCCTAAGAGAGCGTGGCGATGGTTTGATCTACATGGTCCCGGATGCGCGCTGGGTTCGCTTGTTTAGACTGTTTCCTTTCTTGCAGATCGGTTCTTTTCCTCTCTGGAAAATTCCGCTTCCGCTTGCTGAGCCTTTACCCCTCGGCGAAGGCTTCGTTGCTAATCCGCTTACGACCTGGGACGAACGAGTTGACCGGCTGTGGGAAGCCTCAAGGAAATTGCACGGATGCATGGTTGTGAGAGATTCCCGAACCCTGCCATGGAAGCTTAGCGATGCTCAGTATGATGTCCTGGGAGTCGAACGCGGAGGTGAGTTGGTTGGTCTCGCTGCATCACGACGCAAAGGCGAGCAGTGGTTGATCTGCGACGTGCTCACAATGGACTTGGGAGAATCCCTGCGCGCCACACTCGCTGCGACTGCAAACCTCGCACACGCAAAGGCGCCGAGTATGAATGCCGCCGGTAAACCAGTGCCAAAGGTAACCGTGCTGGCGACACCGGCCATCGAAAAAGTCGTACGCGAGCTCGGCTTCGTTCGCGACGCTTACGATTTCCCGCTCGTCGTTCATGTGCTCAATCCCTCTTTAAAAAAAGAGGACTTAAACCCTGCACTTTGGTACGTGAGCGCAAACGATTGAGAAAGAACATGGCGACTAAACTTGAGTTTCACGAGGTTGCGAACGTCCCGGGAGTGGAACGCCTTTGGCAAGAGGCGACTGATTGGGGCGAGGAGAAGAACCTGCACGCGTGGTTCATGCAAGCGCCTTTCGGGAAACCCAGCATCGTAGTGGCAAAGGACGAGCAGTCCGAACAGATCGTTGGACAGTTTCGCTTTATGCCAATTCGAGTTTCAGTGGACGGCAAAGAAGTACGTGCCTACCGCCCATTCGGCACGATCATTTCAAAGGAGATGCGGAATTCCGTTGAAAGCAACAACCCATTCGATCAACCGGCCGTCGTTATGTATCGACATGCAATCAAAGAATTGCGGGCTAAGGGTGCACAGCTGATTTATATGGTGCCTGATCCTCGTTGGGTCAGACTTTTTAAGATGTTCCCGTTTCTGCAAACCGGTTCGTTCCCACTCTGGAGTTTGCGATTGCCGCTACAGGAACCTCTCCGGATGGGCGACGGATTTCGAGCGGGACCGCTAACTGAATGGAATGATGGACGTGTCGATCGACTTTTCGCCGCGGCGCGAGAGCTGCACGGCTGCATGGTTATGCGCGACTCGGAGTCGCTGCGTTGGAAGCTTGGCAATGCAATCTACACCGTGACGGCCGTCGAGCGTGGAGAGGAACTGGTTGGGTTAGTTGCGGCCCGCCCAAAAGGCGACCGCCAATGGCTCGTGTGCGATCTCCTGACCATTGATGATGGCGAAGCGATGCGTGCAACGCTGGCCGCTGCGGCTAACGTGGCTCATGCAGAAAGTCTCGAGCGCGTTGGCGACCAGACGATTCAGAAAGTCGCAATACTCGTAACTGCGGTGATGGAACCAGCAGTGCGCAAGCTCAGCTTTTCCCGAGACGAGTACGATTTTCCCATAGTGGTCCATCTACTGGATGATTCGCTTCGCGCTGAAGAGGTTTCGCCGACTCGATGGTATGTGAGCGCCAATGATTAGTGTTTGCTCACGATAGACAAACCATGAAAGACCGAAATGCCTAGATACACAACAGAAGTCGCTCACACGCTTGGAAAAGAAGAGGCACTTGCTCGTCTCAAGGCTTTAACCGAACAAGCTCGCAGCTACTCAGATTTGAAGGGCACGTGGAGCGAAAACACCTTTGAGTTCTCGGTGTCGGCACAGGGCATTCACCTTTCAGGCGCGCTCCAAGTCGAAGCTGATGTACTTAAACTGGATAGCAAGTTGCCGCTTATCGCGATGCCGTTTGTGACATGGATTCCCAGGGTTCTTAAGAAAGGCCTGGAACAATCGCAATCCGTGGACGGCGCACAACTCAAGTCTGCGGCGGAATCTCTAACGCGAAGCATTTCTCCGCCAGCTCCGCCGCCGCCGGTCGTACTGTTCATGCACATCCCAAAAGCGGCCGGTCTGACGCTCGGTGATTACGTCTACAGCCAGTGTCGCGCTGAGGAGGCCGGCGACGCCGATGTGCTGAACGCGGGTGTGGCGTATTTGAACTACGGATTTATCAAGGAACCCGAACTCGCAATTCCTGACCACGTGCGAGTGCTGTTAAGTCGTTCAGATCTTCGCGCAGTAATCGGCCACTTCTGGTTTGGACTACACCAGGAGGTCGAACGTCCTTCAACTTATATAACGATGCTTCGAAATCCAATTGATCGAGTCTCATCACTCTATTATTACGCAAAGATTAACGAGACGATGACCCTCGACGAGTTTATGGACCAGCCGCCCTTCAAGGAAGTAGACAACGATCAGACACGTCGCATCGCTGGAGTCGATCCGCCGATAGGCGAGTGCGATCGGGCGATGCTCGAACAGGCCAAAGAGCATCTGCGCCGGCACTTCTCAGTCGTTGGAACGACGGAACGGTTCGATGAGTCGCTGCTTCTCTTGAAACGAAAACTCGGCTGGAACAAAGAAATCATCTCTTATCCTCGGAACGTGAATACGGCGCGTCCGGAGACGCGTTCACTATCGCCGAAAACTATCGAGGCCATTCGAAAGCGTAATGAACTGGATTTAGAACTCTGGGAGTACGCTTCGCAATTGCTGGACGAAGCGATTCTTGCCGAGGGTTCCGGGTTTAGAGACGAACTTGAGAGATATAAGTCGTCGCTTACGGCATGAACCAGCGACTTCGCATAGTAGTCGGCGGATACATTGGTTTGCTTCCTGCCGGAGGCATCACCTGGGATTACGTTCAGTATCCCGCAGGTCTGGCGGCGCTGGGCCATGATGTTTTTTATGTTGAAGACACGCGGCTCTGGCCCATTTATCAATCAGCGGGAAGCAATTGGGGAGATGCAGGCGCGTCGGTTGCCCACCTCAAGTCAGTGATGAACGCGTTTGGGCTGAAAGATCGGTGGGCCTATCGCGACGAGGCGTCGGGCCATTGTTTCGGCATGACGGAAAACCGGGTGCGGGAAGTTTGTAGAACCGCAGATCTCTTTCTCAATATATCGTGCTCAACTTTCATGCGCGATGAGTATCACCTGATCCCTGCGCGTGCGGTCGTGGATACCGATCCCATGTTTACGCAAGTTCAGTATGTGTCACAGCAAATGTTCACGCCCGGGGAACCCGGTCTCCGCGAGTTGGTGGATGCGCATACACATCACTTCACGTTCGGAGAAAACATTGGAGCCGGGGACTGTCGGATTCCGGATGTTGGAATAAACTGGCGGCCCACGCGACAACCCGTTCAAATTGATCTGTGGCCGGTGACTCCGCTACCAGATCGTGGCGGTGCCGGCGCGGCCTTTACAACACTCATGAACTGGACCGCGGCTAAACCGCTTGAATATGCCGGAGAAACGTGGGGACAGAAGGACGTGGAGTTTAATCGCTTTGCTGACTTGCCGGCGATGGTTAGAGAAATTCCCCTGGCGGTTGCAGTAGGACAAACTGGGGGCGCCGGATCGCCTTTCCCGAAAGATGAAGCGAGAGCAGCAGGGTGGTGTGTTCTGGATCCACTCGTGTCCGCTAACGACTGGCGCGATTACCAGGATTTTATCCGGTGCTCGGCTGGTGAGTTTTCCATCGCGAAAGAGACCTACGTAAAGGCGCGAACGGGCTGGTTCTCATGTCGCTCCGCGTGCTACCTGGCTGCAGGACGCCCAGTCGTGACTCAGGATACGGGCTGGACAAAGTATTTGCCGTCCGATGGGGGGTTGTTATCTTTTCACGACATGGACAGTGCCGTTGATGCTCTTCGACGCGTTTCTGGCGATCCAGAAACGCACGCAGCCAGGGCGCGAGCCGTCGCGGTGGAATTTTTCGACAGTGGCCCAGTTCTGCGGCAAATGCTTTCAGAACTGGCTGTCGGGTGAATTGATCGAAAGGAGTCAAAAGGGTGTCAGAGACAATTGAGCAAAAGGTTATTCAGGTGATTGCACAATCTCAAAAGGTTCCAGTTGAGACCGTTACGCGTGACACCACGTTTGAAGAGATTGGCATGACCTCTCTTGACGCGCTTGCCCTCATCTTCGATCTCGAAGAGGAATTCAACATCTCGATACCGAATGAAGAGGCGATGGGTTTGCGAACGGTCCGCGAAGCCGTTGAGAGTGTGACTAAGCTTCTCGGAGAAGGCTGAGACGGTGTGTGCGCTATGACTGCAAGACGGGTTGTGGTTACCGGCCTTGGGGCGATTACCTCGTTGGGCCACAACGTAAAAGAGTTTAGGGAATCCATCTTCGCAGGGCGCTCGGGTATTCGCCCGTTGACTTGCGCTGAAACTTCCAAACTGCGCTTTACGAATGGCGCCGAAGTTGTCGGGTTTCAACCGGAAGATCACTTCGATGCAAAGCTATTGGACCAACTGGATCGATTTACCCAGTTCGGCTTGGTAGCCGCAGAAGAAGCTGTCCGCAGTTCAGGATTGGAAATAACGCCCGAAGTGAAGCCTCGCGTTGGTGTGGTAACTGGTGCTGCGATTGGCGGAAAGTATTTTGAAGAACAGGCTTATTCAGGGCTATTTGCTAACACTAGACGCCCGCACCCATTGACGATTCCCCGAGGGATGTCCAACGCCGCCGCGAGTCAAATCGCAATGAGGCTGGGATTCACTGGACCAGTTCTCAACGTATCAACCGCATGCGCTTCGGCAAACCACGCCATCGCCCAGGCAGTAATGATGTTGCGTTTGAATGTTGCCGACGTGATCTTGGCCGGCGGATGTGAAGCCCCTCTGCTGCCCGGGCATTTGAAGATGTGGGAAGGGCTGCGAGTCGTCTCATCTGATACTTGCCGTCCATTCTCGAAAGACCGAAAGGGCATGATTCTGGGCGAAGGCGGCGCGATGCTCTTGCTCGAAGACCTGGATCACGCGAAGTCGCGCGGAGCCATGATTTTGGGAGAAGTTGCCGGGTTTGGCATGTCCGCAGATGCACACCATTTGACTCAACCATCGGCTGCGGGCGCTGCGCAGGCAATCGATGCGGCACTCAGAGATGCGAACATCCAGCCCGCGCAGGTGGGTTACGTGAATGCTCACGGCACCGGCACATTGATTAACGACTCTACCGAGACAGAAGCTCTTCGCATTGTTTTCCGTGAGCATGCTGATCAACTCGCTGTGAGCTCTACAAAGTCGATGCATGGTCACACGCTCGGTGCTGCCGGGGCCATCGAGGCCGTGGCAACGGTGCTGGCGCTGAAAGAAGGTGTACTGCCACCAACAGCAAATTTCACTGAACCTGATCCGGCTTGTGATCTCGATGTCATTCCGAACGAAGCGCGGCGAGCTCAAGTTGAATACGCGATTTCGAACTCGTTTGCGTTTGGAGGCTTGAACGCAGTTTTGGTCTTCAAGCGATGGGATTGACTGGAAATAAGGGCGGTAAAGAAAATCGATGTCTAGGGTAGAGACAGTCAAACTTTTTCACCGAGTGGTTCCGGGAACAGTGTTGCCGGGGGACTGGTTCCCCGGTCGCATTCCGGAAAACATAGTTGTGGGTGAAAACACGGTCATCGACTCTTCGTTCTGCTTCAAACATTATTTCGCCAGGCGTGAGATCGGATTACGCTTGGGAAGTAACACAACTATCTGGCGTGCATCGCTGGCAGCCGAAGAGGACGCAATAATCGAGATTGGTGACTACTGTTATGTGGCAAATGCGTCGCTCGTTTGCTCGGAGCGGATTTCAATTGGTTCCTACGTGATGATTGCTGGAGGAGTGACGATCGCCGACTCGGATTTTCATCCTCTTGAACCAGCTGCTCGACTCGCCGATACCGTTGCGCTTTCGCCAATAGGAGATCGGAAACACCGACCTGCGATCAAACCTGCTCCAGTCGTAATCGAAGATGACGTTTGGATTGGATATAACGCGACGATTCTGAAAGGCGTGCGCGTTGGCGCTGGCGCGATGATTGCGCCCGGCGCATTGGTTCTCAGGGACGTACCGCCAGGCGTGGAAGTGGCAGGGAATCCTGCACGCGTAGTAGAAACTTTCGAATGAACGAGAACAGACCTACAACTCTTGGTTCGGCTGTCAGAGACGGTCGTTTGCACCTGGATTGGGATTGGTATGCCGGCGGCATACCGGCGAATGTACAGTTCGGGCAAGATGTTTACGTGGATACGTCCTACGGGTTCGCGTCATGTAACTCAAACCTTGATCCTGGCGTGATTATTGGAAACGCAGCGGGCGCGTATGATCGTGCTAGTTTCGTTGTTGGTCCAAGCGGCCAGATTCGCATCGGTGCTTACACGATTCTTAACGGAACTTACCTGATCTGTAATAAAGAGATCGCGATCGGTAATCACTGCCTGCTTGCCTGGGGCTCTGTGATTACGGATAGCTGGTTCAGTTTGACTGCTGCTACGTCTGAAAAAAGATCGGCAGTACTTCGAGCCGTTGCGCAGGACCCGCTGCGCCGTCTTCAGCCTGCGGGTGAACCCAATCCCGTTAAGCTCGAAGACAATACTTGGGTAGGTTTCGACTCTGTAATTCTTCCCGGTGTCACTCTCGGGCGCGGCTGCATAGTGGGAAGTAAGACTGTGATCACAGAGGATGTTCCTCCGTATGCGATCGTAGCGGGCAGTCCGCCCCGAGTTATTCGTTATCTTGATCCGGATGATACAGAAGCCCAGCGTCTGCAAGCGTTGGAGCAGTACGCGCGTAAGTAGCATGAAAGAATTCTCTCTCGACATCGTGATCTGTACCTACAACAACGCCGCGCTGTTGAGCCGCACCCTCGAAGCACTATCAAAGCAGCAAGTGGACTCGCCATGGATCGAGTGGAAAGTTTTAATTGTTAACAATAACTGTACGGACAAAACATCCGAAACAGTCACGAGTTTAATGCAGGCTGCGGGTTATGCACTGCGCATGGTCCATGAGACGAAACAGGGTCTGACTCACGCGCGCGTTTGCGGAGTACAAAACACGTCGGGAGATTGGATAGCTTTCGTAGATGACGACTGCTTACTCTCGGAAGATTGGGTCGAGCAGGCTGCTCAATTCGCATCACAGCATCCTGAATGCGGTGCGTTCGGCGGAAGGATAACGTTGGAATGGGAAAAGCCACCGCCCGCCTTTGTACTGAATCGGCGTTACGCGTATGCGGGGAAACAATTGGGCGACACGGCCAAGCGACGCTCGTGGCTTCCGGGCGCCGGGATGATCGTTCGCAGAAAAGCGTTGGTAGCTTCCGGCTGGTTAGATAAACAGCTACTTGAGGATCGTATAGGACGGCGACTTGTTTCTGGCGGTGATGTAGAAATTGGAATGCGAATCGCTCGGGCGCACGAGGTTTGGTACAACCCGAATTGCAATCTCAGACACTTGATACCCACGCGACGCATGACTCGGGAATATCTTCGTCGGATGGAGTTTGGGCTCGGCGCCAGTCGCCACAATGTCGCTGCGCTTAGCTGGCGCAGATCGTATGCGAGCTGGTTGTTGTATTCGCTAGTCTACGGCTTTGGCTTCTCGGTGTTCAGCGCTGCCGATAGTGTGAGAGAAGGAGTTTATTCTAGTGGTCCAATCGATTTGAGATTAGGCCTCAGTCCAGCGTTGGGCTGGTGGGCAGCGATGTTTGCGATGTGGCGGATGAAGTCGAGCGAGCGGAGCGAGATACTCGGAGCTGTGCTGCCGACCGAGAACGCCAGTAACCCCACCTTGCCCAAACTTTCTATGTCTAGCAACTGATTGTGTTGACGAACCCAAAATGGACTCGGTTTCATTCCCTGGCCTGTCACTTGAAGCTGATGCGCGTGCTGCGACGGCCCCCGCGCGTCAGAACTGTTGCGCTGTTGGATTGGACACAGTTGATCGAAGACTACCTCGACAACATCAATGTTTCGTTTGAGGATTTTTGCAATGAGATGAACGGCGGTTGGATGTTCGGCTATATCGCAGCTCTACAAACCGCCGGTGTCAGAACTGTGCTCTTTTGTGTGTCTGCCAGAGTTCAAACGACCAGCTATTTCACGCATGCGGGAACAGGTGCAGTCATCTGCGTGTTGCCTGCTCCAGGAATTTATCGGATGTTGCGCCGCCGATTAGTGGATCCGTATGGCGCAACCGTTGAGGAAGCTGTTGGTTCTGTGAACGCTGCAGAACGTTTACTTTGGGGAACGTTGAAAGCGTTAGCGCCTTATCTGTCGTCACCGATGTTAACCCTGAGCCGGGAACTCCGACGAGAACGATGCGACGCGCTTATCTGCCAGGATTACGAGCACGGCCGATTTGATTTAGCAGTTCTGCTGGGCCAGCTAATCCGACTTCCTGTGTTTGCGACTTTCCAGGGAGGTAGCCCTGCGGCAGGTCGTCTTGAGTCCGCTTTGCGAAGATCAGTGGTGAAGTTTTGTAACGGCTTGATTGTTGGCGCGGAAGCGGAATTCCAAAGACTATCAACCGAGTATGGTCTTACTAAAAAGAAGCTCGCCCAAATTCCAAATCCGATCGATGTAAGCGAGTGGCAACCTCGGGACAAGAACATGGCCCGCGCACAATTGACGCTTCCGAATAGTGCGGTGGTCGTAATTTGGCACGGACGCGTCGACTTTCGCCGGAAAGGCCTGGATGTTTTGCTGAATGCTTGGGAAACCGTTTACAGAGAGCGCCCGGACTGTGATCTGAGGCTTTTGATCATTGGTACTGGGAGCGAAGCGGATCAACTACGAAGAGAAATAGATCAGCGTCAACTGCCGGGTCTGACCTGGTTGGACCAGTACATCAGCAATCGGGAATTGGTTCGAACCTATCTTAGCGCGGCTGATATTTATGCTTTCCCTTCAAGGCATGAAGGATTTCCTGTAGCTCCGTTGGAGGCGATGGCGTGCGGTTTACCAATAGTTAGTGCCAAGGCAAATGGAATGACTGATGTACTTGCAGGTGGAGAAACGGGAGGGGGAATCCTGGTCCCGTGTGAAGACGCTGACGCGTTCGCATCGGCGCTGGGAAGACTTATTGATGATCCCACTCTACGTGGACGACTTGGGAAAAGCGCTCGACGTCGAATCGAGGAAAAGTTTTCGCTTGCCGCGGTCGGAAGTGAATTGCGCGCATTCCTTGGAAGCAATGTTTAAAGACCGATGTTGACGACCTCGCAAAAAGTTTTTGGTCTTGGCCTAAGTAAGACTGGCACTTCCAGTCTCAATGAGGCGTTGAATATTCTGGGCGTGAGATCTATTCACTACCCACATGACGAACAAACGCTGGCCGAGTTGAAGGATGGAAACTATCAGCTATCACTTCTGGAGAAGTATCAGGGCCTCACGGATTTGCCCGCCGTCCCGTTCTACGCCCAGTTCGACAGGGCATATCCGGGAAGCAAATTCATACTAACCGTGCGCGAGTCCACGTCCTGGCTTCATTCGTGTCAAATGCATTGGCAGCTGCTCGATCAGTGGCAAGACCAGTTTCCGGAGTTTAAGAGATCGCATGAGTTTCTGAGCGCTTGCGTGTATGGCACTCTCAGCTTTAGTCGCGACCGTTTCGCGTTCGTTTATGAAGCGCACGCGTTGAATGTGCAAAGATATTTCCAGGATCGAAACGAGGACTTCCTCCTGCTCGATATTTGTGGTGGTGAAGGTTGGGAGCGACTGTGTCCATTTCTGGAACTGCAGAAACCTGAGGTCCCCTTCCCTCACGCGAACGAGTGGATGCATCTGCTGATGGACGCCTCCAAAGATCTCGATCTCACTGTGCCTCGCGGAGCCACAATGATTCTCGTTGACGAGCAGGGCTTTGGAAAGGATTTCGCCGCTGACAGACGTTGTCTGCCGTTCCTGGAACGTGAGGGAGACTATTGGGGCGCGCCTGCGGATGACGCAACTGCTTTAGCTGAATTTGAGAGAATGTTGAGGAGCGAAGACCCTGGCTATATTGTCATCGGCTGGCCGGCGTATTGGTGGCTTGATCAGTACCCAGGATTTAGCAACCACCTGCGGTCTTCCTTTCGCTGCGTGATGGAGAACGAGCGGGTGACGGTTTTCGATCTGAACGCCGGATCCATTTTGTGAGAACGTCCAGGGAAAGAATCAACTAAGAGAATGAACACTGCTGAGCGCAACGACCTATTGATAACTCCATACGGCGGCAAGTTGGTAGATCTGATCGTTGCCGGTGAGGACAGAGAAGAGATACTTGCTCACGCTCAAAGCCTGCCGCGATTGCAATTGAGTTCCCGAAACCTCTGTGACCTCGAATTACTAGCGACCGGCGGCTTTTCGCCCCTTGATCGGTTTCTGGGCCAAGCTGATTATCAAAGAGTGTTGAGCGAGATGCGGCTTGCAAACGACTCGCTGTTTCCTTTGCCAATTACGCTGACGATCTCAAAAGCGATGCCGATAAAACTCGATGAGGAGATCGCCTTAGCTGACCTACAAAACAATGTGCTCGGCGTAATGCGAGTCGAGGAGATCTACCCGTGGGACCGTGATCACGAAGCGCGACTCGCGTATGGCACGAACGACGTTCGTCATCCGTTGGTTGCTGAGATGAACTCGTGGGGTGACTTTTGTATTTCGGGGGCGTTGCGTGTTTTGCAACTGCCACGCTATTACGACTTCAGCAGATTGCGTCTAACGCCGACGCAGGTCCGCGAGAAACTCACGGGTCTGAACAAGAAGAATGTCGTTGCCTTCCAAACACGCAACCCTTTGCATCGAGCTCACGAGGAACTCACGTCACGGGCAGCGCAGGCCGTGGG
>JANNON010000630.1:0-4282 GCA_031399105.1 Blastocatellia bacterium
GACGCTTTTTCTGGGCGGTTGGAACTTCCCATTTGTTGAGGCTTTGTTCGGTCGCGGCACCTTGCTGTTTGGGCTCGTGAGCGTGCTGGTGTTCTTCGCAAAGATCATGTTCTTTCTGTTCTTCTATATCTGGATCAGAGGCACGTTACCCCGTTTTCGCTTCGATCAGTTGATGGATTTTGGATGGAAGTTTTTGATGCCGGTCGCAATTCTGAACATCATCTTAACGGCGACCGTGCTCTATTTCACTATTGGGTAGCTCTGAAAGCGATCTCAATTAGGGAGCTGAGATTAATTTGTGCTGGCAGTCCTTTTCATAATCTTTGCCGGTCTCGCTATCGGGTGTGCCATCTCGATGGTGGTTCAGCGTAATCCGCTCTATAGCGCCATCTCGCTGATCGGCGTATTCGTAGCGCTTGCCTCGCTCTACGTCACGCTGTCGGCGCCCTTCATTGCCGCCGTGCAGGTAATTGTTTACGCCGGCGCAATCATGGTGCTGGTGATCTTCGTAATCATGTTGCTTAACGTTGAGGAAGAAGAGCCTCGGCGGCATCGTCTTCGGTTTTTGGTGCCGCTTGCGATTGTGCTGGCGATGGTCTTGATTGCTGAAGTGGCCTTCATTCTCTTTACCGTTCAAGTAGGTCCCAACACGCCGGTCTCGAGCGTTTCCAATGTGGGCCAGACCAGCTCGATTGGAGTAGGGCTTTTTACAAGCTATCTACTTCCCTTTGAAATCACATCGGTGCTGTTGTTGATGGCCATTGTCGGCGCAATGTCACTTGCGCGACGCGGTGAGCTGCCGCCAAACGCGCGCGTGGTACCCGGCGCACAGGTGTTGGCAGGAAGTATTCTCAATCCTGCGGCAGGTGAAGGGTTGACCCCGCTGGAAACCGATTCCACTGATGAAGCTCGAAGGTTGCTCGGCATAGTCGAGCGGAATCGCTCAAGCGAAGATCAATAGGAGCGGCACTATCGAATGGAACCACAGCTTTCCTGGTACTTAGCGCTCTCCGCCATTCTTTTTACGATTGGCGTCGTTGGGGTGATCATTAAGCGCAACGTGATTGCGATGTTCATGTGTATTGAGTTGATGCTCAACGCGGTGAATCTGACGTTTGTTGCTTTCTCGAGTTATTTCCAGGACGTGACCGGACAGCTCTTTGTTTTCATCGTCATGACGGTGGCAGCGGCAGAGGCTGCGGTTGGATTGGGGATCATCATTACGATCTTTCGGAATCGCGAGACGCTGGATGTTGATGATTCAAGTAGTCTCAAGCTCTGAACAGGAACTTAGAACTTTGTGCTTGGTACTTTGTCCTTATGCTTTATCGAGTCTCTGTAGTTCAGCGAATTAACAAAGCACTAAGTACAAAGCACGTTTCTTCTTAATGCACGAGCACGACATCCTAAAGCTGATCATCTTCGCACCCCTGGTGGGCGCGGCAATCAACTGGTTCATTGGCCGTCGTGTGCGAGATGAGCGGTTCATTGGCGTGGTCGCTTGCGGCTCAGTTGCAATCTCTACCATCGTCGCTTTCTATCTCGCCTTCAAATCAGATGGTGCGCTGCGATCGACTCAACCGATTTTGGATCACCTCTGGACGTGGATTCAGGTCGGCAATTTCCGTGCGGACTTTGGCCTCGCGATGGATCGACTGAGCGGCACTTACGCGCTGTTCGTCACCTTTATTGGATTCCTGATTCATCTCTTCGCGGTTGGTTACATGCATGGCGACCGCGGGTTTTATCGGTTCTTCGCATTCCTGAATCTGTTCATGTTTGCAATGTTGACCCTCGTGCTCGCGGACAATTTTCTTTTGATGTTCGTGGGTTGGGAGGGCGTGGGTCTCTGTTCTTATCTGCTCATCGGTTATTACATCGATCGCAAGGAAGCAGGCGACGCGGCGAAGAAAGCCTTCATCACCAATCGAGTTGGCGACTGGGGCTTCATCATGGGCGTGATGCTCATTTTTTTCCTCACCTCAGCCGCGGGTAATGGCTCTATCAGCTTTTTCAACAAACCAGGTCACGGCGTAACTAGCGCCTTCCAAATTCTTTCGGGCTTTCCAGTCGAGTCGTTCGCCATCGGAACGATCATCGCTGGCGGATTAACATCAGCGGCGGTTCTGCTTTTCATCGGTGCTGCCGGCAAGAGCGCTCAAATTCCCTTGTACGTCTGGTTGCCCGATGCGATGGCGGGACCAACACCAGTTTCAGCGCTGATTCATGCCGCGACGATGGTCACCGCCGGCGTTTACATGATCGTCCGCTGTTCGGTGATCTACACACACGCGCCGACGGCAATGTTCATCGTTGCCATCATTGGAGCAGCGACCGCAATCTTTGCGGCGACGATCGGGTTGGCCCAAAACGACATTAAGAAAGTGCTGGCCTATTCGACGGTTTCCCAGCTCGGGTACATGTTTTTGGCTTGCGGTCTGGGAGCTTTTACCGCCGCGATCTTTCACGTAATCACGCACGCGTTCTTCAAAGCACTGCTCTTCCTTGGTTCGGGTTCGGTTATTCACGGCATGCATCACGAGCAGGACATGAGGCGCATGGGTGGTTTGAAGAAGTATATGAAGATCACCTGGATTACGATGATGACCGGGTGGCTCGCGATTTCCGGCATCCCGATCTTCGCGGGATTCTTTTCGAAGGATGAGATTCTGTGGCAAGCGTGGAGTGCAGGCGGCTTCAGTTTGCCATCTCCTTTCTGGAACACATTGCTTTGGGGCATTGGCGCGATCACCGCTCTGCTTACTGCCATCTACATGACGCGCATGATGGTGATGACTTTTTGGGGAACCGAACGCTTTCGTGAACAGCTTGATACAGATCATGAAGCACATCACGGCGCTCACGGTGTGCACGAGCCGCATGAATCGCCCTGGACGATGACCGTGCCGTTGATCGTGCTCGCAGTGCTTTCCACAGTCGGCGGATTGATTGGGGTTCCCTACGCTCTTGGTTCGCTTCTAAGCGATCACCCAGTTAACTATCTCGAACAAACTCTCGAGCCGGTCGTCGCGCACGTTCCGGCGGGATCGCACGCGACTACCGCGATATCTGGTTCGGACCACGTTACGCCACCAACCACCGACAACGCGGCGGGGCCTCCATCAGCGACTCCGGCCCATGTGACTGAAGCGGCAGCCGGACATTCACCAGAAGAGATTCGTACCGAGCGTCTGCTCGCCGGCTTGTCTGTGTTGATTGCTGCAATCGGCATCGGAATCGGATGGCTAATCTTCAAAAACAAGCCGTTGCTCCAGATGCCTCGCGTGCTTGAGCAGAAATACTACGTGGATGAGATCTATGACGCGACCATCATTAACCCGATCAAGGTGGTCTCGCGAGAGGGATTGTGGAAATTGTTTGATGTCGGTGTGATCGATGGTTTTCTGCATGCCATCGGCGACGTGGTCAAGGAAGGCGGCCGTGGCTTGCGACAGTTGCAGACCGGATTTGTCCGCTCCTATGCGGCAGTAATTCTGATCGGTGCGCTGGCGGTAATCGGGGTCTTTGCTTACTACAGCGTTCTGGCTCGTTAAGATGCAACAACATTTACTCACTGTTCTTATCCTTCTGCCGGTGCTTGGCGCGCTGGTCGCCGTCGGCTATAGCTTTTTGCCAAGCCGTAAGGAATCGAACTATCGCTGGATCGCGCTCGTGACTACGCTGGTCACCTTTGCAGCATCTTTGCTGCTAATTCAAGGTGTCGATGCCGGATCGAGGGACTTCCGGTTTGTCGAAGACACTCTTTGGATCGGTTCGATAGGAGCCCGCTACCATCTGGGCGTTGATGGAATCAGTTTGTGGCTGGTCTTGCTGACAACGCTCCTGATGCCGATTGCAGTGCTTTCGAGTTGGACCGCGATCAAAAAACGTGAACTCAGCTACTACGTATTCCTGCTGCTTCTAGCAGGAGCGATGACCGGCGTTTTTGTGTCGCTCGATCTGCTGCTGTTTTATCTATTCTTTGAGGCGTCGCTCATTCCGATGTTTTTCCTAATCGGGATTTGGGGAGGCGAGCGACGGATCTATGCGGCGGTAAAGTTTTTCATCTACACGGCGGTTGGAAGTTTGTTGATGCTGGTTGGCATCATCGCGCTGTTCTTCATATACGGCACTTTTGACTACCCGACGATTTTGGCCGCGATGACCGCGGGAACAACGCTGCTGGGAGAACGCGCTGAGTTCTGGCTTTTCCTGGCTTTCGCACTTGCCTTCTGCATCAAGGTGCCGCTTTTCCCGTTTCACACCTGGCTGCCGGACGCGC
>JANNON010000526.1:0-10566 GCA_031399105.1 Blastocatellia bacterium
CCGACCGGATAGGGATCCGATAACGGACGATTGTCGCTGCGGACTCCGTTTATCGCGACGTTCGTTCCGGTAGCGGTAGGCGTGTTTGGTGTGACGTCTGCCTCGAGCGCACTGCCGCTGGCAGTCGCTGTTTGATCGGCAGCACAGGTAATCGTGGGAGCTGCAGTTTCAATAACAGTAACGGTAAAGCTGCAACTGCCGCCGCCATTCTGCGAAATGACGCTCACTGTAGTGGTGCCCACCGGGAACAACGAACCCGAGGCTGGTGAACTCGAGACCGTCCCGCAGTCACCCGAAACCTCGATATCGCCGGCAAAGTTCACGACGGTACCCGCAGGCGAGGCCGCAGTAACAGTTCGATTGGACGGACAGCCAAGGGCACAACTAGGAGCATTGGCGTTTTCAGTCACCGTGGCCCTGGCGGTCCATTGATTGTCTGCTGCGTGCAGTTCTGTAGTGTCACTCGTAACCTGGGCCAACGAGGCGAGCAAAGTGCTCTTGGGGGCTCCCGCGCTAACCTCATATACGAAGGTGAATTCAGCCTGGTCACCTTTTGCAAAACTGGCAATCGTGCAAGTCGAAGAGCCCGTCCCTCCCACCCCTGGATGGGTGCAAGTTAAAGTGGGACCGCTAACTTGTGTAGCCGACAAGAACGTTGTGTTCGAAGGAACTGCTTGCGATAGTTCGACGTTTACAGCGGTTTCAGGACCAAAGTTGGTTACAACGGTCTGCACTGTAAGGCTCGAGCCTGCCGGTACCAGGCTCTCTGGATTGAGGGCGCTGTTATAAACATTCAAATCGGTGCTCGCGTTAGTAGGGTCTACGACGCTGAAAAACGCCGCAGCTCGCACTGAAGAGCGACCTGCCAGCGTTAAGTTCAAGCGCCACTGCCCTACGTTACTAACCGTGAAGTCTGTGATCAGCGAAGTTACTGTGGCCGGGACGCTGTACGAGTCGGTCGGCCCAATTGAAAGATCTGTCTTTTGCACCACGAAATTGGTCGTGCCTTTAGTACTGGTGCTGAGATTAATCCAGGACAAGCTGCGCACGGCTGGCGACTCAATCGGAGCGCCTGTGGTTACGGCGCAAATCGTCTCACCCAACTGAAAGATTGATTTCGGTGTGGTGCAGTCGGCAGCGTAAGTTGCGACAGTCTCTGGATCTGGCGGGGCTTGTGGGAGAAGAGCAAACAGTGGGCTATAACCTGTGCCCACGGTGCGAAGCTTCTCGGCGACTGGCAGTATGAAGGTCGCGTTGGCGCGGGGTGTTGAGGGGGCTTCACTCGCGCTGCGAACCAGTTCGTTAAAACGAGCGACGGACGACGGCGCGAAGAAGAGGGTTGCTGCAAAGACAACAATCAAACACAACGCGCCAGAACGGCCGTAAGAAAAGAGTCGGCGACTCCCTGGCATGGGTAACATGAACGTATCTCCTTTAGCGGGCGCCTAGGCACCCGGTGGGTGTGTTCTTGAGGCGGTTGCGAGGTGAGCGGGCCGTTATAACGGTACGCGGGAATTATCCTCTTCCACAGAGCCTGGTGCTCGGCTTATCGTCACCACTGAGCGGGGTCACAGCACTGATTAAACATTCAGCACTCGACCCTGCGCATCACCGTGGGCCAAAACTGGCTCAATCCGCCCAAACCACAAGCGGGCCTCCATGAGAGGCCCGCTATTTCAGTCATGCTTATTGCTGTCCGATACCGGTCGGAGCTGCGCCCGGCGTTGTGTTCAGATTGATCTGATTGTTGCCGTGCGACTGGACGGTGCCCCCGGTGGTAGCAATGCCCAAGTTGTTGCCGATGATGCTGGTGTTTGAGATGTCGGTAATAGTGCCAGCGCCAGGCTGCAAACCAGTGCCGTTGGAATCGATCATGGTGCTTTCAATGATCGTCCCGGCGTTACTGGAAGTCTTAACGCCCACGCCCGAGTTGCCCGATATCTGGCAATTACGAATGTTGGCACCGGAGCCGAGACCGATGATGATGCCGTCCGTCATGCCCTCAAGACTGACGGTGTCAATAACGGACAATATCGTTCCAGTAGTCGTGCTGGTCTCGATACCGGAAGCACAATTCGTAATCTGAGTATTCTTGACATACAGTTGGGAGCCGGTCGCAACCATGGTGGCTTTAATGCCCCTGCTGGCTGCTGAGGATTGGAATCCAAAGATGACCACATCCTCGACGAACAATTTGGCGCCGGCGATGAAGTTGACTCCGTTGACACCCGTATTTGCACCGTTAATTGAGAGGTTGCGCAGGATTACGGTTTTTCTGGTGTCAAGCGCGTTAGTAATGTTAACGATGACACCGGTCGTGCCGGATGCCAGAATTGAACCCATCGTGCCTTCACCGTCAATCGTGATCGATTTGGTAATGGTGACGGCTCCAAATCCACCTGGATCAATGCAATTAATCTCGCCATTAGTAGCAGTTTTTGAGATTGCTCCAGCGAAGGTCTTACAAGGGGCAGTGCGGCTGCAGGGGTTCACGTCATCGCCCACGCCAGAAACCCAAGTCCGGGTAGCCTGGGCATTGGCAGCGGTGGCTATGGCGAGCGTGAAGCATACGACCACAAAGAACTTAAACGGTGCGAAAAACTTTCTCATTTTCTTCTCCTTCAATTTTCGAGGGTTTAGGGTAAATAGTGGGTGTTTGAGGCCGGAGGCCAGGGCTATTTTTGAAGCGTGAAAATCCTGTCTGGAAAACTCGCAAGCTTGCCGGGAATCGGCAGCGAGGATTTGGCGCAAGGAAACCGCAATGAAGCGAAGCAGGCTTGGCGCGCCGAGTGTTTACGCCATTTCTTTCTTGGAGTCAACTATTAAATAGATAACATTTATGTTGCGACCCGCCACGGACTTCACTGGCCAGCAAAGAAGTGCCTTAATCAATTCCTGTTAGAATCGCACGGACTCTTAGAGTTTCTGGTCGTTAGGTAGATCGAACCTCATTCTAAATTTTGCGAAGAAAGTGATGATCATTAGATGGCGAAATATTTTGTGACAGGAGGCGCGGGCTTTATTGGCTCGGCGTTGGTGCGGATCATTTTGGCTGAGATGCCGTCGGCTATGATTACGAATTTTGATGCACTTACTTATGCGGGAAACCCAGACAATCTGCAGCATCTCGAGTCCGATCGCCATCGCCTAGTTCGCGGAGACATCGCCGATAGAGAAGCGGTTACTTCGGCACTTGATGACGAAACTGAGGTGATTATCAACCTGGCCGCCGAGTCGCACGTTGATCGCAGCATCTCCTCAGCGAGCGAGTTTATTCATACAAATGTTCTTGGCACGCAAGTTCTATTAGACGTTGCTCGACAAAAGGGAATCAAACGCTTTCTGCAAGTATCGACGGATGAGGTAATGGGAAGTTTGCCTGAAGGTGAAGGTTCTTTTTTTACTGAACAGTCGGCGTTTGCTCCAAACAGTCCTTATGCAGCTTCCAAAGCAGCGGCTGAGCATCTGGTGAGGGCGGCGCATCACACGTTTGGACTGGATACGGTAATCACTCGCTGCGGTAACAATTATGGTCCTCGTCAGTTTCCCGAGAAGTTTCTGCCGTTAGCGTTGTCCAATGCTTTTCAGGATCAGCCGATCCCTGTCTATGGCGATGGGCGCAACGTGCGCGATTGGATCCATGTCGAAGACCACTGCCGAGGGATCCTTGCAGCTCTGAAAAAAGGGGTTGCCGGAGGTACGTATAATTTTGGAGCGCGCAATGAGCGCCGCAATATCGATGTGGTTGAGTCGCTGTTGGACGCGGTGGGGAAACCAAGGTCGCTTATAAAATTCGTGAAGGATCGACCAGGGCACGATCGCCGCTACGCGATCGATCCCACTTTGGCCGAAACAGAACTCGAGTGGCGCCCGCAAGAAACGTGGGAGACGGGTCTGGGCAAGACTATCGCCTGGTATGAGGAGAACACGGAGTGGCTCGCGCGGGCGCGCAGCGGCGAATATCGAAAGTATTACCAGGAGCAGTACGGAACGGAGGCAGTCACGTCGTGAAGGTGATTGTTACGGGAGCCGCGGGAATGGTAGGCAGGGCCCTGGTTACCGCGTGTCAGTCAGCGGGTGACGAAGTATTGCCGTATGACCGTCACCGGTTGGACATTGCCGACGCCGCGACGGTGTCAGAGACCTTGAATAGCGAGAAGCCTGACGTCGTTATTAACTGTGCCGCGTGGACTGACGTGGACGCCTGCCAAGGCGATGAACAGATGGCAACACGCGCTAATGCGCTTGGTCCTGAAAATCTTGCTGTTGCTTGTAGAAAGATCGACGCCGGCCTGATCACTATTTCGACTGATTACGTTTTCGACGGACGAAAGAACGGTTTCTATACTCAGCGTGATCACCCAAATCCGGAGAGCGTTTATGGAATTTCCAAGCTCGATGGCGAGCGAAGAGCCCAGCAAGCTTATGCGCGCAGCATCGTCGTTCGTACTGGCTTCATATTCGGGGCTGGAGGAAAAAACTTTCTGAGCACGATCGTAGAACGAGCGCAACGCGGTGAAAGACTATTGGCAATAGAAGACGCTTTGGGTACTCCGACTTTTGCGCCAGATCTCGCGTTACGTCTGCGAGATTTGGCCGACCGCGATCTGCCAGGCGTCTATCATTCGGTGAACGCCGGCGAAGGTGCGAGCTATGCAGAGTTTTTGTGGGAAGTGCTGGCAAAAGCTGGTGTCGAGAATGCAGATGTCAAAACCGTGTCAATGGACGATCTGCAGCGGCCAGCGCCTCGTCCGCGAAATTCGCGTTTGCGATGTCTGCTTTCTGAAGCGATTGGTTTAGCGCCGCTGCCGGACTGGCGAGATGCGGTCGCCGTCTTTGGACAAGCTCAACGACTTGGCGAACGGCAGTAAGAGATTTGAAGCAGTCCTGCCACCACCGCACCGCGAGGGTCGTATTTCGCCGGCCTGAATCAAGCTGATTAGCAGCTTGCCTGCAGCCAAGTCTCTGCTATTATTCTCTCCCCCTTGTGGAATGGCTTTAAATTGAGAGTTTGAGCATATGATGTCGCAAGATAATCGCCTGATGCCGGTGAATTCGTTGGATAGAGCGCTTGACCGGCCCCTGTCTGAGATCGCTCAGGCAAAACCTTACGGAAGCTCGGCCACCGAGCCGACCAGCCTTCGGGATTATTTCTTTGTCGTTCTGAAGCGCAAGTGGCTGATCCTAAGTTTGGTCCTGGTCGTGACTTCGCTGGTTACGATCCAGATGTTTCGTCTGCCGTCGATCTATGAAGCAGAAACGACCATCCGCATTGAACCTCGTCCCCGCAGTGTGCTGCAAACCAAAGAGATCGTAATCAATGCGCAGACAGATCCGACGTTCTGGAACACTCAGCTCAAACTCCTTGAAAATCCTGCGTTGGCACGCCAGGTCGTCCTAACCCTTGATCTGCAAAACAATCCGGATTTCTTTGGTGGGCAGAGTCAAGGTGGCATTTTTTCATCGCTCAAGAAAATTGTCTCCGGGTCGAAAAAGCCTGCGGCCGTTGCAACTCCTGATAACGAAGGTTTGGAGCTAATCGGTGAAAGCGCAGTAACCGAACGATCGTTGACCCCGGAGGATTTGGCGAAGCTTGAGCCCTACGAAGACGCAATCATTGGCGGCGCGACGATCGAGCCGGTGACAGCGACGAGCCTAATCAAGATCAAGTACACACACGCCAGCCCGGAAATGGCGCAGAAGATCGCCAACACCCTTGCCGAAGTTTTTGTGAATAACAATTTGGCCCGCGCGACGTTGGGTTCAACCAAGGCTGAAGATCTGCTAGCGAGAGAGATTGCTAATTTCCAAACCAAGATCAAGCACGATCAGGAAGCGCAGTTTAACTACGCAAAGGCCCACAATCTCCCGCTGACGCCTGATCCTGACAGCAACCTTGAAGGCAACCGGCTCGCAACTTTGAGTAAGCAACTGCTGGATGCCGAGAATGAACGGAAGAATCTGCAGTCGCTTTATGAAGCAGCGAAACGTGAGCCGAACTCGCTCTCGATTCCGGATGTGCAGAGCTCAGCACGAATCGAGAAGTTGCGAGAACGAATCTCCGAATTAAGGGAGAAAGAGTCAGCGCTCCTCGAGATTTACACTGCCGAATGGCCAGAAGTTAAGAAGATTCAGGCCCAGATAAGACCGCTGGAAGCTGAGTTGTCGAAGGCGCCGACGGAAATTGTCTCGTCTATGCAGCGGCGCTACGAAGCCGCCGTCGCCAAAGAGAACATGCTGAGGCGGGCGTACGAACAACAGAAAGGCACTACCACCCAGCAAATTCGCGATCAGATTGAAATGCTCTCGATGAGCCAGGAGTTGGAGACCAACAAGCAATACTTGAATACGCTGCTGCAACGACAGCGTGAGTTACAGGTTACCTCTTCGGATCGGCCCAACGAGGTCAGTGTTTCCACAGCGGCGCGTCTGCCGAAAACTCCTATCGGGCCGCCCCGCGTGCGCAACATTGCGGTTGCGTTCCTGTTATCGCTGGTGGCCGGCATTGGCTTGGCCTTCCTGCTTGATTTCCTCGATGACACTGTGAAGTCTGTCGAGGATGTCGATCGCTACATTCATCTGCCGGCCCTGGCGATGATTCCTTCCAGTCGGGATCGTCCAAGGCTACCCGGTTTGGGAGGCGGACCTCCGGGAGTGCCAACTGAGGCGACCGCGCTGGCGATGATCAGTGACGTACGATCGCCAATCGCCGAGTCGTATCGTCACTTGCGCACATCGCTCTTGCTTTCGTCGGCCGGGCAACCACCAAAGACCATCCTGGTGACTTCCAGCCAGCCTTCTGAAGGTAAGACCACGACAGCCATCAACACTGCGGTGATGCTGGCGCAAACAGGTGCGGAAGTTCTGATAATCGACTGCGACTTACGACGCCCGCGTCTCCACGCGCATTTCGACGTGAAGAATACTCGCGGTATTACCAACTGGCTGTCAGGCGAAACCGATCTGGATGGATTGATGCAGGCCTATGAACCGCTGCCCAATCTCAAGCTGCTAACTTCGGGCCCCGTTCCACCGAACCCGGCCGAGTTGTTGGGCTCAGAAGAGATGCGCAGGTTGCTCGGTCTGCTTAGCGAGCGCTTCGCGCACATCGTGATCGATTCGCCGCCAGCAATTTCGTTTACGGACGCTTCAATTCTTTCGACGATGGTGGACGGAGTCATGCTCGTGGTCCACGGCGGCAAGAGTTCACGCGCAGTCGTGCGGCGGGCTCGGCAACAGTTGCTGGACGTTGGAGCACATATCTTTGGCGTGGTCCTGAACAACGTGAAGCTCGAAACGCAGGACTACTACTATGCCAGCTACTATGGCGGGCCCGAGTACTACGAGAAAGATGGTGATGCGGAGGAAGAAGCACCTGACGAAGCCACTGTTACCCGCTAAGGTCTGATGCGAGTGAGTCTCGCAGTTTTGCGAGACTCACTCCGCCGCTTACGTGCCGCTAGCGCAAACCTTCTTACCTTTTCCACTCCAGTCACAGATAAGCAACGAATGAGAGTTCCACTTCTAGATTTGCGTCCGCAGCATGAGGTGCTGCGGCAGGAATTAATGACGGCCATCGAAAGCGTGATGGATACGCAGCAGTTTGTAATGGGCCCGGAGGTTAAGCACCTCGAAGACGAAGTTGCCGCGTATTCGCAGGTGAAACACGCGATCGGGTGTGCGTCAGGTTCAGACGCACTGTTACTCGCATTGATGGCGCTCGACGTTAAGTCTGGCGACGAGGTGATCACCAGCGCTTTTACTTTTTTTGCCACGGGCGGCGCTATCGCACGAGTTGGAGCCCGACCCGTTTTCGTTGACATCGATCCGCAGACCTACAACATCGCGGCGGAAAAAGTTGAAGCTGCCATTACGCCGCGCACTCGAGCCATCATTCCGGTTCACATTTACGGGCAGTGCGCCGATATGGAACCGATAAATGCTGTCGCGGAACGACATGCGCTGCCGGTGATTGAAGATGCGGCCCAGGCGATTGGTGCAACCGATCGCGATCGCCGAGCAGGTTCAATTGGGGCAATTGGTTGTTTTAGCTTTTATCCATCGAAGAATCTGGGCGCTGCCGGTGACGCGGGAATGCTCACAACTAACGATGATGCGTTGGCGGCTCGTTTGAGAAAGCTGCGCGTTCACGGTGCAGCTACTGAATATCATCACGATGAGATCGGGATTAACAGCCGCCTGGATTCGCTGCAAGCGACCGTGCTGCGGGTGAAGTTAAGACATCTGGAAGAGTGGTCTGAGGCGAGACGCAAGAGAGCCGCTCGTTACGGCGAACTGCTCAAGGAAACTGATCTGGCTTTTGAAGTGACACCACCTTTTACCCGCACTGATGCCACGCATATCTTCCATCAGTACATTATTCGCGTGCCCCATCATCGAGACGCACTAATGAAGCACCTGATCGAAAATGGAGTCAGTACGCGAGTCTATTATCCCGTGCCGCTCCACCTGCAGCAGTGCTTTTCGTATCTCGGTTACCGTGAAGGTGATTTGCCAGAAACAGAAAGCGCCACGTCAGAGACTATGGCGCTTCCTTGTTTCCCGGAGTTGAATGATGAAGAGCAACGTTACGTGGTCGACACAATCGCGCGCTTTAGACCATGAACTAGCTCGCGCCCCAGCGTTCTTTGCCGGCGCCTATTAAGCCACTCTCTTTTTGCTGTAGCTCGTGCCGCGCTAATTCGAGATCGTGATCGATCATCAAGCGCACCAGCTCTTTGAAGTCAACTTTCGGTTCCCAGCCCAAAGCCTTTCGCGCTTTGGTCGCATCGCCCAGCAGAAGGTCTACTTCCGCAGGCCGGTAGTAACGCGGGTCGATGTCCACATACTTATTCCAATCGAGTTCCAACCTGCCGAAGGCAAGATCGAGAAACTCGCGGACCGAATGTGTCTCGCCGGTAGCAATCACATAATCATCCGGCTTGTCAGCCTGAAGCATCAACCACATCGCGTATACGTAATCCTTCGCGTGTCCCCAGTCACGTTGCGCGTCGAGGATGCCCAGATAGAGTTTATCCTGCAGCCCGAGCTTGATTCTGGTAGCAGCCCTGGTGATTTTTCGCGAGACAAACGTTTCACCGCGGCGTTCGCTTTCATGATTGAAAAGGATGCCGTTACACGCAAAGAGATCGTACGACTCGCGATAGTTAACCGTGATGTGATACGCGTAAGCCTTGGCACAAGCATAAGGCGACCGAGGATAGAACGGCGTGTCTTCGTTCTGCGGAACTTCTTTTACCTTGCCGTAGAGCTCAGAAGAAGACGCCTGATAGAACTTTGGTCGAATGCCGGTTTCGCGGATCGCTTCGAGGATGCGTACTGTGCCCAGTCCGGTCACTTCGCCGGTGTATTCCGGTACGTCGAAACTGACTCTCACGTGTGATTGCGCGCCGAGATTGTAGATTTCGTCTGGTTCCGTGCGACGCAAAATGGTGTTCAGCGAACTTGAGTCATTCAAGTCGCCATAAAACATCCGTAGTCGCGTGTTCGGCTCGTGCGGATCCTGGTACAGATGATCGATGCGTTCAGTATTAAATGATGAAGAGCGACGAACAATCCCGAAAACCTCGTAACCCTTCTGTAGTAACAGTTCGGCCAGGTACGAACCATCTTGACCTGTGATACCGGTTATTAACGCGCGTTTCGCCATAAAGTTTGCAGTTCTTATCCTTAAGAATGAATGTGGAGCAATGTGATTTTGGGTGGCACTACGATAACCAAAGCCCTTAAATTGGGCAAGCGGGCATAGTCTCGCAAGCAGGGCTGCATGACGGCAGCGGTCTCATTTGATAACATCTCGCTTCACTCAGAATGAACAATCCAAACAAAAGCATGAGCAGCGAAAACACCGATTTTCCTTTTAACAAAATTGTAGTTACTGGCGGGGCCGGCTTTCTCGGGCGCTTTATCGTCGAGCGCTTGCAGGCCTATCCAAACGTCGAGATCTTCATTCCACGCAGCAGCGAATACGACCTGGTCCAGGGCTCAGAAGTGCGCCGTCTGCTGAAGGACACTAATCCCGACATGGTCATGCATCTGGCAGCAGTGGTAGGGGGGATTGGCCACAATCAAAAAAACCCGGGCCGGTTCTTCTACGACAACTTGATGATGGGCGTGCAGCTTATCGAAGAGTCGAGACTTCATGGCGTCAAGAAATTCGTCGCCACCGGAACCGTCTGCGCCTATCCAAAGTTTACTCCCGTGCCTTTCAAAGAGGACGATCTTTGGGAGGGTTATCCTGAGGAGACGAACGCTCCCTACGGACTCGCAAAAAAGATGATGCTGGTTCAGGCGCAAGCGTACCGCGAGCAGTATGGCTTCAACACGATCTTTCTGCTGCCGGCAAATCTCTATGGGCCGGGCGACAACTTTGACTTGGAAACTTCTCATGTTATTCCCGCCCTCATCCGGAAATGCGTCGAAGCCCGGCGCGCGAATGCGCCGTTCATTGAAGCCTGGGGTTCGGGTAACGTCTCGCGCGAGTTTCTCTACGTCGAAGATTGTGCCGATGGAATTGTGAAAGCTGCTCGAGACTTTAATGAGTCG
>JANNON010000532.1:0-8658 GCA_031399105.1 Blastocatellia bacterium
GGACTCATGGGAATAGACGCGCTGCTCGAGCAAGTTCCGCGCGATTTGGGAGTAGACTTTGCCGTCGTAGGGATCGTCGTTCGCAAGAAAGCGAGCGACACAGACACGCAGAACGAGTGCGGCAAGAAGCAGAAGTGCGAAAGCCAGTATTCCCTTTTTTGCTTTTGGCATTTATGTAGGACGAGAAGTTTACCCACCGCTTTAAAGCACCATCCACAGATTACGCAGATTGCACAGATTAGAAAGAGAAAACTGCCGCGATGATTGCCGACACGTTTTAGCGCGCTAATAATCTGCGTAATCTGTGGATTCATCAATCATAATGAAAGCCGCCCACGAAAGGTCGTGAGCGGCTCGGTGAACTGTTGGGATTGGCCTGAGGCTGACTGAGTGCATTCCTGAAAAGGAGGAGCACCTAGCAGTAAGACTTCTGAACCTAAATCCTAACGAGTCTCGGGTTCAGAGGTCAGGCCGCAGCCACCTCACTGTGATAAGAACTCATATATTTAGAATCACCTCCTTTCCAGTGTTGAGCGGATAATAAATGACATCAATGAGAGCGTCAATTGCTTTTTTAGAATGGGTGGTGATGCAGTTTGCTCGTGCGCGATTCGATCGGGTGTCATGAGGTCAGTACCACCTCGCGGTAGCGGGTGGGGCGCACCAACAAGTTCTTCGGGTTTTAATACTCGATTCAACACAACACCCCACCCGCTACCGCGAGGTGGTACTGACCTCATCACCTTTTACGCCGCATTCATTCACAGACCTCAAACTCCATCACCATCGTGCCGTTAACTCTGCGCGTACTCTTCTCGTTCGCGATTCGATCGGGTGTCATGAGGCAGTACCACCTCGCGGTAGCGGGTGGGGCGCACCAACAAGTTCTTCGGGTTTTAATGCTCGATTCAACACAACCCCCCACCCGCTACCGCGAGGTGGTACTGACCTCATCACCTTTTACGCCGCATTCATCTACAGACCTCAAACTGCCTCACTACCTTTAGAATGAATTGGTCTTTGGTCTTTGGTCTTTGACTTCTTTCCATTCGCGTCTCACAGCATAAAAACGAAGGCCAAAGTCCGAAGCCCAAAAGTAAACACCGCGCCGAAAATCCTAAGTCTCACGATCGTAAGAAAGTCGGCCGTTCACAAAAACTTTCCAGGGGTGTTCGACTCCGAAGAAGTACGCAATCTCTCGATAGTCTTCGCAGTCGTGAATCACAAAGTCTGCAGTCTTTCCGACGGCAAGCGAGCCAAACTGTTCGCCGCGGCCGACGCTGTACGCGGCGTTAATAGTTGCCGCTGTAATTGATTCCGCCGGTGTCATCTTCATGTGCGTAGCAGCAATCGAAAAAACCATCGGCAACGAGGGCGTGGGCGATGAACCGGGATTGAAATCAGTAGCGAGAACAATTGCCAGCCCCGCGTCGATCATCTCGCGCGCTGCGGGATAACGTGTTGAGCCAAGCGCGTAAACTGATCCGGGCAATAGCACCGGCTGAACACCTGCTTTGGCAAGCGCCGCGATGCCTTCCGCATCGGTATGTTCAAGATGATCAGCGGTGACCGTAGAAAGTTCAGCCGCCAACTTCGCGCCACCGGAGAGCGATAACTGATCGGCGTGAATTCGCAACCCGAGCCCGTGACACCGCGCGGCCGAAAGAATCTTCCACGCTTCCTGATCCGTAAAGACATTCGTTTCACAAAAGACGTCGCAATACTCGGCCAACTTTTCCCGAGCCACACGAGGAATCATCTCGTCGATTAAGTGCGAAACATACTGGTCGCGTCGCGAACGATACTCCGGCGGAATGTCATGCGCACCAAGAAAGGTGGGGACATACCGCAGCGGGAGTAGATCGTTAAGGCGTTGAAAGGCGCGCAGAATCTTTAGTTCATCTTCGAGTGTTAATCCGTAGCCAGACTTCGCTTCTACTGTCGTGGTGCCGCAGCGCAAGAATCGCTCGCCGTAACGTCGGCCACTCGCGATCAACTCATCGAGGGTTGCTGCTCGAGTAGTGCGAACAGATGATTGGATTCCGCCGCCCCGAGCCGCGATCTCCTGGTATGTGACGCCGAGCGCACGCTCCTCGAATTCGTTCGCGCGATTGCCGCCAAAAACCGGATGCGTGTGCGCGTCAATAAATCCCGGCAAAACCACGCGACCGCCGGCATCGATCACGTCACATTTTTTGCCAATCTGAGATTCAATCTGCGCGCGAGTTCCGATCTTGGCGATGCGCTGTCCGATCACGAGCAGCGCGCCGTCTTCGATGATTGAGAGTTCCCTTAATTCCGGTCCCACGCGGGGCCGTGCGGGACCGGATAACGTAACGAGTTGTGAACAGTTAATGACCGCAAGCATCCATTCCTCTTTTTCTTCTTAACAAAAATATGGCGGCGCCGATCGCATTTGCAGTCAGCACCACCTTCAAAGCAAAAGACGGCCTGAACGAGATCGAAGAGCCCAAGCTTTTTCTTTAGAACGCCGCTGCGAGCCTCAACATCTTGCGCGCGGAGGGATATGTCAGACAGGTTCAGACTATCAGTTTGCTTTGTAGGGGTGTCCCTCGGTTGGCGCCCTTCGTTACTCGAAGTCTATGTGAATGAAAATTTCTGATTTGCCTCGATTGAAGTATTACGCCGACGACGTATGGTCATGCACGATCTTCCATCCGGCTTTCGTTTTCCTGAACAGCAGCGTGAAACGGCCGTGAGGTTCATCGCTCACACGCTTCAGATGCCAGCGGCCTACCATCAGCACCGCGTCCTTCCCAACTTCTTTGACCTCTATCTCCGAGAAAGTCAGGGTACCCATCTTCTCGCGCGTGGCGTAATTCTTTTGATATCGATCATGGACCGTCTGCCAACCACGAGTGATCGCATCTCCCGAAACCATCACTGTTTCGTCCGAGCGTTCATAGCCATCCATATATCCGGTCACGTCGCCGCGGTTCCACGCGTCACGCTGCGCTTCCAGGACAGCTACCACCGCTGCCTTGGTTTTGGCATTGATCTGCCTTGGCTTGTTAGTCTGAGTAACCACTGTTTGTGTAACAAGAAAAAGAAAGCAGAGAGCCGCTGTGAGTTTGTTAGTGCTCATCTCGTTGTAACCTTTAGAAGACTTTGATGGGACTTGGCGCGGACAATATAAGTGGGCCAGTAAGCTAAGACAAGCCGAGGGTTCGCCACGCGGCTTGTCACCCTCGTTGCGGTAAGCCTCCGGCTTACCGACATTCGCCTGTTAAGATGGAGGCTCCGCCTCTCTTGTATTGAGCCTTGGAACTAATTGAGGCGTAGCCTCGGAGGGCGGGCTTTCTCACGGTAAGCCGGAGGCCTACCGCACGGAAAGCGGCAGAGCCGCCGCCTGACTGCTGAACAAACTATTCCAGGATCACTCTTTCGACATTCATAAAAAGTACCGATAGTGCCCGGTAATCTTCCAGCGAAACAAAACGTCTTCAGCTCGCGCACCGGCGCCAATGTTATGCACGATTAGATAATTCTCGGACCAAAGATTCGTCACGATTCCGATGTGATCAATTCCGCCACCGAGATCCCACGTGACCAGGTCCCCCGGTAAATAATCGCTGCGCTGGTTTGAGATTGGGAGACTCTTACCCTGTCTGTTGAACCACGTCATCAGGTTCAAAACTCGCCGGTGGTCGATGTTGCTATCCGGACGACTCAATCCCCATCGCGTCGGATAGGCTGACATCGCGCGTCGCATATCCTCATGTAACTCCTTCTGTAGATCGATTCCTGCCTTGCGAAACGCGCGCACCACCACGTCCGAACACACACCAGTCTCGAGCGGCACATCGCCACCCGGATAATCAATGCCAACGTACGAGGGATCGTAACTGCGCGTCACCTTTGTTTGCTCGATCGCGGCCTCGACTAGTTGACGCAAAGGCGGCGGAGCATCGGCGGCAAACGGGCGAGTAGTGGCATCAGCCGGAACGACTTCGGCAGGGGTTGATTTGAGTGCATGCGATTGCCGCTGACAACCCGCGGCGATCATCACGAGAGATGCCGTGACTGCGATGACGCTGGTCCTAAGCGGTTTCAGTTTCACTTGGCGTGACGCTCCAACCATGCGCGCACATCCGCATTCATCTCGGGAGTGAAATCATGCGCGGCGTCATGGCTTCTTAGTTCGACTTCGGAGGCTCGCAGTCGCAAGCGGGCCGCATAATCCCCGACTCGTGATGGCGGGTAGAATTCGTCACGCTCGCCCGCGATGTGTAGCACGGCTGCTTTCGTCGGCCCATAAATCTCACTCGTTTCCCAATCGCCAGGAATCCCACCGCACATTCCAATCACGCCTTTCAGGTAGTTCGGATGCGTAAAAGCAAACCGGTAGTTCAGAGCACATGACTGCGAGAAGCCGACCAGGAATACTCGGTGAACATCGGCTACCCCCTGTTCCGTTAGACTCGTGATCAGTTTTATCAAAGCACTGTGGTGAACGCGCTGCGAATCTTCCGGGTGGAAATTCGTGAGCCACCCGAATCCGTACCTTAGAGGCCCGCCCGGCTCTTTTGGTTCCTTCATATGTTGATGGAAGCCTTGCAACGATGCGATTGCGAAGTTTGCCGGCGCCATCTGTTTTGCTTCGCGCATCATCTGCCGCTTGTTTGCGCCATAGCCGTGCAGTGCGATCAGCAGCGGCGCCGGCGTCGTAGCAGGCAAATGAAGATCGTAATAAAGCTTGATGTCGAGCTCGAGCGAGGCTTCAAGCGGTGAGTTCTTAGCCGGGTCAGTCATGCGGTTCAACATAGACAGGATTTACAGGAAGGGCAAGAGGGACGCGGGGACGCGGGGACACAGAGACGGGGGGACGCAAGGATGGCTTGAAATTTAAAACTTTGAACTTGGAACTGGGCACCATCGACTTTGGACTTTGGACTTTGGACTGTCGACTTGGACTTTGGACTTTGGACTTTGTTCCAGTTACGATGCTTTTTCATCGACAAATCAATTTCAGAAGAGGTGCAGCAATGAAATTTCCCGGTGGACTCAACATTCAAGGAATGATGAAGCAGGCGCAACAGATGCAGGAGCGCATGTCGAAAGAGATGGAAGAACTCCGCGTCGAAGCTTCTTCCGGCGGTGGTGTTGTCACAGTCGCGATGAAGGGCAATCACGAAATCATATCGCTCAAGATCGATCCCGAAGCCGTAAAAGACGGAGACGTCGAGATGCTGCAGGACATGATCCTCGCCGCCATCAACGAGGCCAATCGCAAAGTGGACGAGGCAATGAAGGGTAAGCTCGGAGGCATGATGCCGCCGGGTCTCGGAAACCTCTTTGGATAATTACGAGCACCGGTGTTAGCCGCGGATAAACGCGGAAGACACGGATCAGAACGTCTGCTGAGCTAGGTAGCTTTTGCTGATCCGTGTCATCTGTGTTAATCCGCGGCTGGTTTTTTCTGAACGAGAGGTAGCAATGTTGGAATACGCCGAACCTGTAACTCGTCTGATTGACGAGTTGAAACGCTTGCCGAGCATCGGGCATAAGTCCGCCCAGCGGTTAGCGTTCCATTTAATGCGCACGCCAGACGCCGACATCGAACGTTTGATCACGGCGATATTGGAAGTGAAGAAGCGCATCATTCAGTGTTCCGTTTGTAACAACCTTACTGAAATTGATCCTTGTCGCTTCTGCTCTTCGACTACTCGTGACCGTTCGGTAATCTGTGTCGTGGAAGAACCCCACAGCCTCGTGGCCGTGGAAAAAACACGCAGCTTCAAAGGCATCTATCACGTCCTGCACGGCAGCCTTTCTCCGATTAGGCACATTGGCCCAAACGATCTGCATCTTGCCAACCTGCTACCGCGCCTTAAGCCAGAAAACAACGAAGGCGTCGCCGTCACCGAAGTGATCTTAGCGACAAATCCCACCACCGAAGGCGAAGCAACGGCGAACTACATCGGACGACTACTGAAGCCACTCGGCTTGCGCGTTACTCGGATTGCGATGGGAATGCCGGTAGGCAGCGATCTGGAATATGTCGATGAGGTGACGATGGATAAGGCTTTGTCGAACAGACACGAAATCTAAGGGAGCAAACAGCTACAGCTAGAAACGAATTAGCGGCGGATAAACGCAGATGACGCGAATCAGAAGAGAAGCTACTTACCGGCAATTGTTCTGATCTGCGTCATCCGCGTTAAAACGCGGCTAATTTGTTTCTGGCTGCCCTTATTCTGAATTCTGTATTCTGTATTCTGTGTTCTGAATTCTGTGTTCTGTGTTCTGTATTCTCTCTCAGAACCTCACTTGCTCTGCTGGCACGCCCTTCTTACATTCGGCGCATTCATCACCGTTGTCGTACATCTTCAGATCAAACTGGACCAGGGATTTGATCTCATTGTTTTCGATATTATCGATCGCAGAAGTGAAGTGCACGATGGCGCCGCACCCGATGATCGGCGAGCCAAGCTCCTTCAACAATCCCGCAGTCTCTTCGATTGCCCCGCCACTGCGAATGATGTCATCGACGATGATGCACGGATTGACTTCACCCTGATTCACATACTGTCGAAACATTCGCTTGCCGTCGGCTTCACGCTCGGCCCAGTAGATCTGTTCCGCACTCAAGGCGTCCCGCACACCAAAGGCCACCGGAATTCCTCCGGAGCTCGGACTAATCACCGCTATGCGTGGCAACTGACTCGAGATGTCGCGTTCGATGCGAAACTTTCGACTTAAGGCGACGGCCAAAACGCGCGCCGTGTCGTAGTAACGAAACGCCAGCGGCATCTGAAAATAATGCGGCGAATGTTTGCCGCTGGGGTGAATGAAGTGACCTTCACGAAAAGCTCCGGTCCGCTTCAGAATATCCATGACAGTTTCAGACGACGGGATCAGTTGCACCATCTCAGTCTCCGGTGTTTAGAAGGAATCAAGGACGAAGGCGAAGGAATAAACAACGACTCTGAAACGCATTGACTTCAGCAATCATTTTCTAACCATTCATCCGTTGTTAATTTCGGGCACAGCATACATCAACCGAGCGCCTTTGCTCCATCATGCAAAGTGTTGCGCACGAGTTCCGATTGATCGCCTGGTAACCCGGGCGGCAATTCAGAAGGCGAAAACCACTGCGCCTTTCTAATCTCACCACTCCGTGGATTCGCATTGCCGGCCGAGCGGCATTTGAAAAGAATTTCGATCTGTTTTTGGTGAGAGAAACCTCGCGAGCCAATGATCTGAATGTCTGAAACTTCGAGTCCCACTTCTTCACACAACTCGCGCGCAATCGCTTCGTGAGGTTGCTCACCGGCTTCGATAAAACCACCGGGAATTCCCCAACCGCTGCCGCCGCGAAAGCGATGTTCCAACAGCAGCACGCGTCCGCGATCGTCAATGACGACAGCGCCGGCAGTAACGGTAAAGCGCGTATGCACGAGCCGCATACTCAAGCGGCGCAAGCTTCGAGGTGTATGACTCCAAACTTGCGCGAGGAGATCGGATAACATCGCGAGGAGGATACCACGCGGAGCATCTACCATTTGAGATTTGACAATGATCATTTGTCATTGAGGAAAGGAGACTTTGGACTTTGGACTTTGGACTTTACTCGCTTCGCTGTAAGATTCGACACCAAGCCCGATCTACGTTGCTTTCGAAAAGAGCACCCACAAAATGTCTGCAACTGAATCCGAAGTGAATCCAAATCAGGTAACTGCTGCGCCGCCGGTGCCGAAGCGAATCACCAACGCTCAGACCGTCTGCAATGAGAAGAATGAAAAGGGAAAGCTTTGCAACGGTCACTTGAAGCAGGTACATACCGCGGGCGAGCCGGCAGAAGTTCATCTGCGCGGCGATGACGTGCTTTCAAAGTGTCAAACGTGCGGCACGTTCTACATGGGCCCGCCGTTGGGCCATGTACGCGATCCAAATAAACAGGTTCGTTTTGTGGAAGCGGAACTCACAGCGCTGCTCGAAGCCGCCGGCGGCACGCTGCCTGTCGTAAAGAAAGATGCGCGCGGCGTGTTCGTGATGGTCGAAAGCGGCGACCATGCAGCACCGGCAGCAAAGCCAGTGGCGAAAACAGCACCTACACCGCCGACCCAAACTCAGGCAACTGCGACGCCAGCAGCAAAACCCGCAGTCCAGGCGCCTGTTTCACATAAAGGCGCACCGAATCCGAACCGCCAATTGTTCAAGCGTTCAACTTACGCCGGTGTGAAAGACATCGGCCCCGTCGCGGGAGAAAGTTTCGAAGAGAAGGTTGCGCGTCTGAAAGCCGTTTCAGCTGGCGCCAAACAACGCGCTGAGGAAGGTGGCGGCGAGGCCGCAGTTGAACCGGCAGAAGTAATTGCTGCGGCGATGATCCCTCCCGATGCGCCCGCCGTAACCGCGAGTCCAGCACCCGCTGCGCACAAGCCTACCGGCCAGGCCGATCGCAACTTGTTTAGAAGATCAACTTACGCCGGCGTTGTGGACACGGGTCCGGTTCCCGGCGAAACGTTTGCGGAGAAGGTGGCGAGACTGGCAAAGGTTTCCGCAGCGGCGAAGCAGCGATCGGAAGAGAGTGGCGGCTAGATTCAACGCCAGCGCATTAGCGAATGAAGAAACAGGCGAAGCAATCAGAACCGCGAGCGTAGCGACCGGGCCTTCCAAAGAAGCCCGCGACCAGCC
>JANNON010000541.1:0-2055 GCA_031399105.1 Blastocatellia bacterium
TGCGCTCCGCGGTTCTGATTCCTTCTCTTCGCCCCCTGTCAGCACTTTTTGTGCAAAGCTCCCGATCCGCACTACTGCTTCTCATTTTCACGACGAGTTTATTCGGGCTTTTTGGTGCACAACAGAACGCCAGCGCGCAGACGAGTCGTATCTCTTTCGCAGTCTCGTTTCCCGAAAGCAGCAGCAAGGAACCACTCGATGGGCGAATGTTGCTTCTAATTTCCACGAACGACTCGAGAGAACCGCGTTTTCAAATTAGCGAAGACCCGACGACGCAACAGGTGTTCGGAATCGATGTGGACGGTTTGAAGCCGGGTGAAGAGGCCTTGCTCGACAGCACCAGTGCGTTTGGTTATCCAATGCGCAATCTGTCGCTTCTTCCGGACGGTCAGTATTGGGTCCAGGCGTTACTGCACCGATATGAGACCTTCAAGCGAAAAGATGGACACACGGTTAAGCTGCCGATGGATCGCGGCGAAGGACAACAATGGAACGCCGCACCAGGGAATCTCTACAGCACGCCGCAAAAGCTGGCTGTCAAAGCTGGGGTTTTCAAGATCAGTCTCGACAAGATCATCCCGCCCATCGAGCCACCCAAAGACACGAAGTACATCAAGCATCTGAAAATTCAGAGCAAGATGCTGACGGAGTTTTGGGGACGACCGATGCACCTGGGCGCAAATATTCTTTTGCCCGAAGGCTTTGATTCTCATCCGAACGCGCGATATCCACTCGTGATCTTTCACGGTCACTTCCCCGCAGACTTCGGCGGTTTTCGCGAGCAACCGCCCGATCCAAATCTAAAGCCGGTCTATAGCGAGCGGTTCAAGCTCGAGGGCTATAACAAGATCGTTCAGCAAGAGGCGCATAACTTTTACAAGGAATGGACTGGGCCCAACTTTCCGCGATTCATCATCATCGAGATTCAACACGCTAATCCCTATTACGACGATTCTTACGCGGTCAACTCTGCGAATCTCGGGCCCTACGGCGACGCGATTACTTATGAACTGATCCCGCATATCGAGAAGCAGTTTCGCGGCATCGGGAAAGGTTGGGCACGGTTCATGTATGGCGGCTCGACTGGTGGTTGGGAAGCGCTCGCGGCGCAGATTTTTTATCCCGACGAGTACAACGGCGCCTGGGGAGCGTGTCCGGACCCGATCGACTTCCGCGCGTACACGGTGATCAATCTTTACGAACACAAGAATGCCTATCGCGTCGACGCGCAGTGGAAACAGACCCCGCGACCGGCTAAACGAAACTACCTCGGCGAACTCGCAGCGACTGCCGAAGAGATGAACCACATGGAACTGGCGCTCGGAACGAAGAGCCGATCGGGAGGGCAGTTCGATATCTGGGAAGCAGTCTATTCACCCGTGGGCGCGGATGGTTATCCCAAACCGATCTGGAACAAGTTGACGGGCGAGATTGATCCGGCAGTCGCGGCGCATTGGCGTGAGAATTATGATCTGGTCCACATCATGAAGCGCGATTGGGCCAAGCTGGGCCCCAAACTCGAAGGCAAACTCCACATCTACGTTGGTGAAGCGGACAACTACTTTCTCAACGATGCGGTCTATCTCGCGGAGGAGTTTCTTAAGACTACGAAGAATCCGCACTATGGTGGCGAAGTGGACTATGAACCGCGGGCCGAGCACTGTTGGAATGGTGACCACACGAGACCGAATGCCATCTCGCGTCTGCGTTATCACCAATTCTATGCGCCGAAGATTCTGGCGCGGATACTCAAAAGCGCGCCGCCGGGAGCAGACTTGAAGAGCTGGCGCTACTAGAACATTAGTATTGCTAGAATTTTTTACGGCTTTGCCGCGCTCCTTGCCGTAAGCCTCCGGCTTACCGAACGATTCCTTTACGTAAGGCTATGCCTTTGGAGTCCTGAGAGAGAGTTTAACGCGGCTTTGCACAAAAACTGCCGGCAGGGAAGAAGAGAAGCAATCAGAACCGCGGAGCGCAGCGACCGGGCCGATTTGGAAGAAGCAGGCAATTGACCAGAGTAATTGAGATCTCTTTCAAAACCAGTTGAATTTTTTC
>JANNON010000710.1:0-14631 GCA_031399105.1 Blastocatellia bacterium
ATCGTGAGTGGAATTTGTGGTTCAGTTAGCTCCTCCCGAACGGCTAGATCTTGAATACGAATCAACCGCCTTGGGTCTCTCAAAGCCACCGCCCAGATATTATTATCTCGATCTTCGGTCACCGCTACGACCGCTCCAACGGGAGTGCCGTCGCCCCCTCTGATAGGGCTGAACTTTCCCTCGCTATATACGAAGAGGCTATTGTCGATACCGACCCACAGCCGGCCGAGATGATCTTCGAACAGCGAGGTCACCTGTTTCCCGGGCAGGCCGTTACTCTCCTGAAGCGAGGACATCTTACTGGCGCTAAGCGAGTCCAAAGCGCCGTGGCTCGCGATCCAAATCGAACCATCGCGGGCAGCGAGAACCGCATTAACCTCATTGCCACTCAGTCCCTGGCGGGCCGAGTAGCTGATCACGCGAGTATTACGAAAGCAATCGATGCCTGCGCTGGTCGCAATCCATAGGTTACCTTCTCGATCCTCGAAGAAACTTGTCACCGTGTCGCTCGACAGACCGTCCGCGCGGTGAAATCTGTCTACCTGTCCATCTCGAATACGATAAACGCCCTGGCTGATCGTTCCGATCCAGAGAGAATTTTCACGGTCCACGAAAAGCGTGTTGACTTCCAAAGTGCTGCTATCAAAATCGGCCGTGACGAATGACTTCCAGGCGCCCTGGATCATTTGTTGTAAACCCGCGCCCGGACCGGACCGATTCATTCCGATCCAAAGATTTCCACCCGGGGTTGACGCCAGCGCTTGCACGCCGCCCAGACCTTCGGCCGACTTCAATGCAGGGGGCCTGTATGTGGTGGACGAACCCGTTTGCCAGTGAGTCAACCCGGTTGAGCTACCGATCCAGAAGTTTCCCTCGGAGTCGTTAATCAGAGCAGAAGCATACGGAGTCGTAATTCCGTCCGGCTTCCCGTAACACCGGAGCTTATTATCAATAACCTGGCAGAGAGGCCCGCTTTTATCACGAACTCGCGAGCGCGTGATCCAGACTGCTCCGTTACGATCTTCAACGATGGCATTGATGCGGCCGAGTGCATCCGGGTAGTTGATCAAGTCGCCGTCTTTTAGGCGGGCCAGATTGGTACCGGTGCCGATCCAGAGACTCCCATCCTTCCCTGCCAACAGGGAAAATATATTGTTGGAAGCCAGCATTTGCTTGCCTTCCGGTGGAGCCCAGAGAACAAAGCGAACTCCATCGAAACGCACCAGCCCGGTTTGCGTTCCAATCCACACATAGCCATCCTCGGTCTGCGTAATTGCGTGCGGCGCGCCGGTAAAGACTCCGTCCTGTATCCTCCAGGCCGTATGTGCATATTGGGAAATATGCTTACTCGGATCGACTGCCGAAACCGGAGTTACCAAACAGAACAACAACAAGACACACGCCGTAAGTGATCGCGGAGTGAATAGCTTGCCTATCAAGACCAGTGAAGATTGCACTCCACTCAGCCCATAGAGGCTCGTATGGTGATGATTAGTGTCTTTCACATGAACCTGCAGCCATGCCAAAATCGCAGGGCTTCCGATCAACCCCGAATGAGTTTACTGCGTTGACTGTATAGAGTCTTGCGATGCGCTGGAACCCCAAACTCTCCAGTCGCCCTCCTGCAGTTTTCTACAGTCGTTACTTCTTGCTCAGACTTGAAGCAGCCCCCGCCGCAGCGCAATCATTACCGCATGCGTACGATCATTGGCGCCCAGTTTGTCGACGAGGTTCTTAATGTGGAAATTGACGGTGGTCTCCGCGATTGCCAATTCAATGGCAATTTGCTTATTCCGATAGCCATCGCGAATCAGGCGGAGCACTTCCATTTCTCGGGTAGTGAGGTCTTCTTCGCCGAGATGCTCGGCGATCCGGGCTGCCACCTCGGGTGGAATGTGCCGGCCTCCGGCATGTACTGATCGAACCACGGCCAGCAATTCATTCTTCGGCATGCTCTTCAGGACGTAACCTTTGGCTCCCGCTCGCAATGCCAACTGGATCTCACCATCGCTGTCCGTAGTTGTCAGCATTATGATGCGAGCCTGTTGGAACTCTCCGCGAATTGCTATCAGCGTGTCTATTCCGTTGGCCCCAGGAAGGCGAAGATCCATCAGTGTGATGTCCGGTCGATGACGACGAAATAGTTCTATGGCCTCGACCGAGTTGACCGCCTGCCCGATCAGGAGCATATCAGGTTGCGACTCAATAATCGTACTCAACCCTTCCCGAAAGACGGGATGGTCCTCAACACTCAGAATGCGGATGGGTTTAGGCTGGGCCATTGTATGGGCCGTATTGTAGGGGGTGGTTTGTGTTCCGTCCTAATCATGGGCGAAGCAGGTGAGAGAATTTTGCTGGGTTTGTAATAACTTCAGCGTTTGCAACGCAGCTTTCGGCGCTCAAAGTCGGGGCAACTGCATTCAGGCTTGTTCGGATCGAGTTCGACTGTATATTGTGCGTCGCGAACTGATTGCGAGGGAACCAACCAGGTCTTTCCCCGACGTGTTAGCCTCATTGCTAGGGCGATTGAGGCGGAGTGATCGAAGGGTAGAGCCCTCCCTTACTGCCTCGGTCGAGTCCACACTGGATCACCAACAATAATTCACCACCGGACGCGTAGCGTTGCAGTTGAGTTCAGCTGCAGCTGTGTAGCAGACCATGGCACAGGTGCTAAGCACGTCTTCGGCGCTAGGCAATCGTCTTCTTTGCCGGTTGTATGCCAGAAGCGTTCGTGTGTATATCAGGTAAGGTGCCGAACTTAAGGTTCGGCACCAACCGCTAAGTTGCTGTACCGATTGAAGTTGGCTTGCCGAAGGGGGATTCGAGTTCAATCCCTAAAGAAATCATCAAATTTACAGGGATTTTCGCATAATCTGCGAATTCGCTTCGTTTTCTTCCCCCTGGCAACTTTCTCTATAGTCCCCGTTTTTCTATATATTCTCTCTCGTGCTCTCCCGTAATAGACACCAAACAGACACCAAACTTTTCGCTACGCCTCGACTTCCGCAAATGCCGGACAGCTCGACTGGCTCACGGTCGGGGAATTCAGCAACTAGGGACAAGTTGCCACCTTGACGCTCTTCCGTAGTGGTGAAAGGCAAAAGGTCGCTGGCTTCTCCAGACGGGAAACGCCATCCTGGCTAATACCAAGAGCCTTGTGAGCGCGAAGATCCAGGCCTGATGTCCGGTCAGAGACAACCCTTGTTTTCAGTCGCACTTCAACGAGGCCCACGGTGGATCATGGGGTTCCTCACAATGCCTTCGCCATTCAAGATTGAGTAGTAGAAACTCAGCTTGCCGGTAATCGTTGTCTGTTTGTCACCCATGTTCGGCGGGTTGAACTTCCACTTGGTAAGCGCCTCAACCAGACTTGTTTTGATAGCGGGGTGTGGGGCAGCGAGCACCTCTACCTTCGTCACGTTCCCATTTGCATCAATACTTACCCGAGATATCGTGACTCCCTCCGCCCCTTTTGCTATCGCCTCTTCAGGAAAGGTCGGCATCACTGTTTGGACCGCCATATCCCGCAGTGTCAATTCGGGGACCGGCTCTTCTTTCATGGAAGCCAAGATTACGTCACGGCGGTAATTGACTCGATCAGGGTAAACGGTAGGATTGAAATCGCCACGAGGATTCGGAATCATGGCGGCCAGAAAAGCAGCCTGATCTTCGGTCAGTGAAGCAGCGGAAGCCTTGAAATAATGGCGCGCGGCGGCTTCCGCGCCGTAGATTCCTTCACCCCACTCGATGACGTTTAAATAGAGTTCTAACACTCGGCGCTTACCCAGGATCCGGTCCATCTCCCAGGCTATCAGTCCCTCATGTAGTTTACGCAGCGGGTTCCTGGAAGAAGAAAGGAACAGATTCTTCGCCAATTGCTGATCGATGGTTGAAGCGCCTCGAACGATCCGCTTCGCACCCCAGTTGATTTTTATAGCGAGGCGTATCGCGCCCCAGTCGAGGCCAGAGTGTGAATAAAATCTTTGGTCCTCAGCGACCACGACGGCATGCACGAGAGATGGAGAGATTTGATCATAAGTTACCCAGACCCGCACGCGTTCTGTCGACCCACCGCGTGCTGCGGCCTCCTTAGCCCGTTGGTCCATAAATGCGGTGGTGACGGGGTTCGTATTTCTCAACCGAAAAGTGCGGTAAAGAATCGTACCGTGATAGACCAGAAAGGCCGCGACGGCGAGCGCGGCGACAATTTTCACCTGTCTCCACCACTTTCGATGAGGGCGCTTACTCGCTGGCATGGTTGTGGAGGTTTTTGTCGCGGTCTGTGACTGGGCTGTGTGATTCATGGTGAGTTAATAGTGATGCCACTGGCGGCTGATTGGTAAAGTTGGATGTTTCTCCTGTAGCCATCAGGCTTTAGTCCCAGCGCTAACGCGAGACTGACCGCTTTGATCCTCAGTGTCGTCTGGCTTCCAGTTGACTTCTAAACCCTTCGAATAGGAAGCGGTCGCCCGGGCATTCCGTATCGGGGTTCACGTCGCGATGCCGCCGCACACTCTCCAAAGGCAGTCTGTAGCGTTCGAGTAGTGTGCGGGAGAGTTCGTCAAGGGATCGCAGTTGTGCTTCAGTAGGCTCGGTCAGGCCGCGTTCGCCATGAGGGTTACTAACCGAACTGAAGTTTCCGACCAGACAAATACCGAGGTCGGAGTTGTGTCCAACCGCGTGCGCCCCGATAGAAGTCTCAGGCCGTCCCTGCTTCACACTGCCGTCCGGAAAGATAACGTAGTGATAGCCTACGTAGTAAACCTTACCCCAATAGTAAGCGCGATATCCCTTGCGGCGGTGGTCGGACGCCAGCACCGACATGTCAACTGCACGACCATCAGGGGTCATACTCACCGCGGTGTGATGAATAACGATTCCTGTCGGCACGATCGTGTTACGCTTCGAGATGTAAATCATCATGCCGACACCTATCAGACAATTCGACGCGACAAGTATTATTAGAACCCGCCAAAACCACCTACGAGGCCAAAGAAATCGGAGAATTCTGTTCATGTAAGATTTCATCCCTCTAATCTGTTACCGCATGTTCTGAGGTCCGCCCCACCCGGTTAAGAAGCTCCAACGTCACGAGCGCTACTCGCCTGAAGACTTTTTGCGTTCTCGAACATGGCTGGCCACCAAACCAGCAATTGCCCAAATTTGTAAATTTGTTGGCGCGTCAAAAGGAGTGCCTCTTCTGGCGAGCGCGCGGATAAAAGGTCCCGAGGGTAAATACTGTCAGAGTGCATCAGGTGCTTTCGCAACGTGTCGATATAACGCTCGACGTCCTCGGACCAATACGATGGAGTGCCTCTGTGTTTCCGCAGAAAGCTTTCCAGCGAGGTTACCTGAGCACTTCGCACACGCAATAACTGCACACGCACTAGCTCTTCAAAGTCCTTGAGCGGCAGGCTTCCAATCGTAGATAAGTGCTCACCCAACCTGCCTAGATTGTCGGACAGAGGCAGGAATTTGTACGGGTCATGGAACGATTTGATGCACGCAATGACGATGTGCGAGCTGTGCAAGTAGGTGGCCGCTTGGAATAACTGCTCCTTGGCGTATGTCCGCGAGTCGGGCGGATCGTGTAGAAAGGCGTAAGGAAGATGTCCGTAGCAGACATCCTTCATCGTAACCCTCAGCGTGTCGCCATAGACGCCGTCCTCGTTTCTCTCGACGGGGAAGAAGGGCGGGAGGATGGTTCGGTTATCGAATGCCATCGCCCCAGTCATGCACCACGAATGCTTTGTCAGGACCGGCTGCCTCACCGACCGCATCACTTCTCTACTTCGGCAAGCTGACCTGTAGAGTTCTTCGTTCTCTAGAAATCTCGAGCGCGAAGGGCCGTCGAGGAAGAGAAACCTGATAGGCGATCTCAGCGCAGAATCTCCGATTGTGCCCGCATAGGTGAACCGTATGCGGGCACGTCCCGACATCAGACTGCGGAAAAAGAAAGGGTCGAGGTCTCTCACCTCAAAGGCGTCATTGCCTTTCAAAGTTGAAAGATAATCCACTGCATCCGCACCCAGAATCTCTTCATGGATGGCCAAAGCGTCTACGTCCGTGAATTCGACTACCTTCAAAGCGACCTCACGGCTGGGGAAGAACCAGTGCTCGTTGCAGTTCTCCAGGTCTCCCATGACCAATGAGTTTCTGGCCCCTGGAGGCAAGGCGATATGGCAGAACACGTCATCGTCAGTACTTAGAACCAAACTCCCCGCAGTCTGAAGGAGGAGCGCGTTACGGTTAGCGCCAATTGACAGGCCGCAGTTATCCACATCGAACAACGCGAAATCAATTACCTCCTCCGGTATCTCACCCGATGCGGCGAGCCGGACTGCTAGCTCGCGTTTTTCTTCAAAGCCGAGGTAAGCGATCTCGACAGCATGCTCTTTCCCTAGCGCCCGCAGCATGCATCTGGTGTCACTCCTGATGTGAGTGTCACGCGTATCGTCGGCAACTACGTAGCTCACGTGTCTCCCACTTTCCCGGACATTCGAGATGTAGCTCGACAGGCAGCGGTGCAACTGCGCTGGACGGTTGCAGGTAATCACGCCGATGTGGTCGATCTTGCGTGGCGGGTCATCAGGCTTGATTTGCCGGCTGCGTCTGAGGATGAATTGTTCAGGTAAGAGATGCCCCTCTTCGACGAGCGCGGTCAATTGTGCTTTGATGACATCAACCGGTGCTTCCAACCTTTGATGACAGCCCAGAGCGTGTTCCTCCAGCGTTCGTGGTGTGCGGCAGTGGTTTAGCAGAGTCCCCTTTAAGTTCGACAGCAGACTCATCTTTTTAATAATGCTTGAGTACACCAACACGTCCTCCCCAAGCGGGAGCCTGAGCAGGTCAGGACACGTGAAATACCTGGTCGAGTTGTTTGCCAGTTGGCTTTCCATCGAATTGCTCATAAGTAGCCGTCAAGCTTGTGCTCGTGGAGCCAGGGCTATTCGCGGTCTGCGGGACCGAGGCGTGACGTCAACCGTCAACGGAAGCAGGGGTCGTCACGCACCTCGGGTTGGACTCCCGCCGGTCCGCTATTAACCGATCCACCTCTTTCTCCAGGACCGTACCCCTGAAGAATTCCGGATTCGCGCCCGTAAGAAAAGTGACTGGATTAGTGAAGGTGAAGTCACGGAAGTCTTCTTCCGTCAGCAAATTTTTCTCGACAAATTCGAAGGCCTCAGCAACTACCGAGGTGATGTCCGTCACATCCCAGTGGCCGATGTCGGAACTGAAAATCGCATTGAGGCGTGCGCCGAAAGGGTTGAGTTTGGTGTTGAAAGCCAGCACGTTCATACGGTCATCAGCCTCGCAGCCGAAGTAAAGGTTGTTGGCGAAGATTTCCCGGATGTCCTCGCCGCGCTCGACGCCGCAGGCAGCCCATTCGTTAAGCAACGACGCGTCCTTTTGCGCCCTTTCCATCTGTCCGCTCTTATCCGCGAGCTGTTCCCATCTCCCTTCCAACATCTTGCCGCCGAAGTGACGGCCTAACTCGATGAGCCGCTTGTGATCTACTTTTTCCGGATTGTAGCTATCGACCGCGCGTTGGTTGCGCTTCTCCCAGTGGGCCAAGAGGTCGGAAAAGAGGCTGCAAGCCCAAGCCACTCCCCCCTCGAGAAATGCGAACTTCAAATCAGGGAAAGCGCGGATTACTCCTCCCATGATGAGCGACTTGCAGAGGGCATCTCCGGCCGCCGCGAAGTGGCCGATGTGGTTGTAAACGTAGTTTGAGATCGAGACGCGGCTTCCCCAGCCCATACCAGCCGAGTGAAACGTCGGCGTAACTTTCAGCTCCGCGCACCTGGCCCACACCGGGTTGTAGTCGTATTGGCTGTCCAGCCCGAAAGTGTCAAGCCAGACGGCTTGACGAGCGGCTTCAGGAAACTTTTTCGCGATCGCGGCGATCGGTCGCATCACGTGGCCAGCCAACATGATGCACTTTAGCCCCAGGTTTTTTACTGCGAATTCGAGTTCTTCGAGAGCCTCCTGCGGCGTATTCATTGGGATGATGGCGACAGCCGCCAGACGGTCGGCGTAGGCGCCGTAGATTTCCGCCTGAAGGGTGTTGTAGGCACGGCAGCAAGCCCGCCTAAGTTCTTCCTCAAGGATATGTGGGAAGGAGAGTCCGTAAGTAGGGTAGATGACCGCGAAGTCGAAGCCCATTTCGCACATGCGCTCGTAGCGTAGTTGAGGCAAGACGAACGTCGCGCGGTCGAGCGCATTGTCAGTGGGCACCCGCCACCAAGGCGGACGGATCGCCCTGTGGTCGCGTCGTTCTTCCCAGGACATCCTGTACCAGCGCAGCCATGCGCCCCTGTCACGCCGACTGAGGTAGCGGTCATGGACTTCCGCCCCGCCAACCAGTCTCAGATTGTCGAGGAAGGCAGGCTCGAATTCGAGCGTGTGCCCGTCGCAGTCGATAACAGGGTGCGTCAACTGTGCACGGATAGATGCCGATTTGGAGGGACGAGCAATGACCATCTGACGACTTCTCCCTGGTGCTCCAGGCTCGCCGCGAGGCGGATGGCTGAGATGGGTTACTCGCCTTCCATCCGCGCTCCAGGAGCCATCAACGCTTTCGATTTAGAACCACTCGTGATGGCATCTGTACGATCTTCTCGGTTGAGAACTCATACCGACTTTTCCACATCGAGTTCGAGATAGCCTTTCTTCCAGAGCCAGGCGACTGTGTTGACAGTTCCTCCGTCTCGATCGCGCGCCAACTCATCCACCGACTGCGGTTGACGCCCACACTCGTCCAATACCCTTTGAAGCTCGGAAATCGTAACGGTGGCAGGTAGGCGCATGGGGTTGATGCCTATGCCGACGTTTGGCAAAGCTCTGTCAGGGCTTCGACGAAAGACCGTTGTATTGTCCAGCGGCTGAGAGGCGTAGTGTGAAAACACGCGGTCGAAATTCAGAGGCAGCCGCGCCCCGTTTTTCTTTTCCTGATGACACCCGAGTATCGCCCACTGCTCCTGCCAAAGCGCCTCATACTGCTCGATGACAACCGGCCAACGGAAGTTTGTCATCACCCTCTGTCTGCCGCGAGCCCCCATGCGCGTACGCAATTCTTCGCTCTTCAAAAGCGTTTTAAGGTGAAAGTAGAGGTTCTCAATCTCAACCACTGTCTGCTGTGCAAGGAATCTACCCGCCTCGGTCGTATCCAGGAGACGTCCCGCAGCAGAGGCGAAGGCACTGGCCGAACCGTTCCAATATGTGCGAACCAGAAAGCCCGTCTCGCCGTGCACCACCAGGTCCCGGTAACCGCTCCAATCGGAAGCCACCACGGGCAGGCCGGCCGCCATCGCCTCAAGAAGGGCGATCCCGAAAGTCTCCTGAATGTTGTCGACAGGTGAGACGAAGATGTCGGCGGCGGCAAAGAGTAGCGGCTTCTCTGAGAAAGCAAAATTTGATTTCAGGATGAGCCGTTCGCCGACACCGAGTTCCCGCGCCACCGCGGTGATTGTGCTGCCGTACCCCTCGCGCCCTTCGTGGCCCGCAATAACCAAATATAAATCATCCTCAACGGCAGTCAGACGACGGAAGGCCATCAGCAACGGCTCAAGGTCTGCCTTGAAGCTTTCAGTCAGTCTTCCGACGTAGAGGAGAATTTTAGCGTGGGCCGGCAAGCCGAGCGACTCGCGCGCGGTATGCCGATTCAGTACTTGAAGGAAAGTTTCGTCAACACCGAGCGGGATTTTCTTCAGTTTAATTCTCGGCACGGACTTAACCCCCAACTTCGAAGCGATGTACTCCCCGGCCCCGTCAAACATGGTTTCAACTGCCCTGCTCCCCGCCTCGCTGGTGGTCACTATCGTGTCGAACTCTTCAGCTAACAATAAAGCTTCGAAATACACGTCTAGCTTCTGGTGTCCGGGGGTAGCGTGGACGATGGCTGAGACCGGGAAAACGCAACCTCTCCCCGTATGCCTCGCGTGGGCTAAGGTGGAGAAGCTAACGAACTCGACGGGAAACACATACTTATGTTGCCTCGCCAGTTTGGTCAACTCCCAGGCGTGCTTTATTTCCACCTGATGACAGGGGAAGTCCTGCCGCAGCTCCTGAAGCGATGCGGTGCCGTCCTGCAAGAGAAGATGTTCACGGAGGAAGAAGTGCACGCCTTCGATTGAGCCGTACCTGAGCGCAGCCCGAACGATATCCTGATGGGCGACCCACGACCCCCACTTGTCGGCGAGTGTAAAATGATCCTTGCGTCTGAGGTAAGGAATCGTCTGACCCAAAAACATGCTCAGCTCCTACGTCCGGACGCCCCCCGGCGGAAGCCCCCCAAAACCTAGCCCAACTATCAGTCGAAAGCCACCGGCTGACTGTCATGCAAAACTCTCACCTGCGAAGCGGGAATCGAGTGAGACCTGGATCAGTCGAAGTTACTTAGTTCCATCAGCGTCCTGCTCGTATCGTATGACGCGCTCCGCTTTGTGCTCCCAGATATCTCCCGGTTCCAGATCAAGCCCCACGACCGAAGGGTTCTCCCGCTGCAACAACCCGGTAAACTCCGTCGCCGGGTCCCCGGTCAGGCTGCCCTCCGGGTGCCGGTACCAGTAAGCGCCGCCGTTGGCGTATCCGACGGCAAACCTCGGCTTGAGCCAGCGCGTGGCCTGGACCGCTTCCTTGACTCCCATGGCATCCCTCATAATTTGGTCGTGAGTCTCCGCAGGCAGAATCTCTTTCACCGGCAGGCGCCCAAGGCGTTCCGTAAATCCGGAGATGGGAAGAAAAGCGATGTCGATGTCGTATCGCTCGCCGAGTTGCTTCATCATCATCTCATCTTCCAGCATGTCGCAGCCGCAAAAAATACTGATCTCTTCGTTTTCGATTAACCATGTCGCCTGCTCCGTGACTGTCCAGGCCTTGTGACAGGGCGTGCGCGTGATCTTAGTGTTTTGAAAATTGAAGTGCTCCCAAGTCTCGAGACAGATCACTGTCTCGAAACCCAGGCGGGTCAACCTTCGCTCCAGGCTTCGATTGTGTTTATTCGGGCATTCGATCTTCGGGACGACAACCGGTATCCGCTTATCGAGGCGCATTAATGTGGGGAGGTTCAAGTGATCGCTGTGCTCGTGAGAGATGCATATCAGGTCCAGCACCGGAAGATCTTCGAACGTGATCGGGTACGGCCAGCGGTCAATATGTTTGTTATGTGTAAAGAGCCACGGGTCGGTTAATATGCGCAGGCCATTTATGCGGATCAGTAACGTCGCGTGCCCGATAAAGGTGATGTTCGGGCTGGTAATCGAAAATGTCTTCCGTGTCGCGACTTCCTCCAGGCGCTCAGCTTCAAACAGCATGCCTCCTTCGCTGAGTTGTTCCAGAATGCCCGCCGCTGCATCTCTCTCATGGTCGACGAATGTCCGGATGACCTCATCCCGAGGAGAGGCTACACTCGAGATGAGGGGCGCCAGGCGTCCAACCAGAGAGATGTTTTCACCCCCCTGTATGCACATGTGCCGGCCGCTTGAAAATATCAAAACTCGGTCCTTCGCCGGTACGAATTTGACATCTTTTTTGAGCTTAACAAGTGACATCAGAAAACTTTTTCCGCTGGGTTGCTCACGCCGGCAACCGCGACAACTGCGTTCGACTTGACCATGGCCTCACTCCGCCTCGGCGGGCGCTAAAATCATTCGGGCGGCTTGTGACAACCTCCCGCTGCAAAGTGGCGGGCGTCGCGTCTCCCCTTTCGCTGATAAAAGAAAGAACGTCAATGTCAGACGGGTATTTTCCTCGATTATCAATGAATATCAACTTGAAGAGATCGAACAAGACAAGCCGATGTTTGTTCGGCAAGTAAGCTCCAAAAGGGTGAGCTGCAACGTATTCGTCTGAAATGCCTAACTCACATATCTGCTCAAACCTTCTTGCATATTCGCGGAAAGGGCCTCCAAAACCTCTCTTCTGGCACAAGACAGCATCAAAAATGTCCGATCCGAACATGCGCAGACAAGTGCGCCTGAAAAGATACTTATCGATCAGTAGCGCCCTACTTACCTTGAGACTTGCAGGAACAACTTTGAGGAAACCGATCAAGTCGCGCGCGAGGAAAGGGTCTCGCACTTCGACCCCGCACGCTGCGGCAGAGGCGTAGTAAAATTGCACACCCGCGACGAAACTGTCTGACAGCTTTGCCCTTAAGTAATTGTTCAGGTACTGCTCATAGGTCTGCACCTCGCTCAGGTCAGATACGATTGACAAAACCTCGTCGCTCACATCGAGTCCTAGTTCGTTGGCCTTGCGCAGCCCCTCGCAGAGCAATTCTTTTGCTCTCTTGTCAACGAAACAGTCTATACCCCCGCCTAGCACCGAGTCCGCAGCTTCGCCGATTAAGCACACCTTCACTCTTTTCGCCACTTCAGCACAGAATAAATAGAACGTTGTGCCCACGTGGAACAGCGGCCTTTCCATTAGGTGTGCGAAACGGGGTATCGCCTGCACGTAGTCTTCAAAGTCTATGATTAGTTCCTGATGATCTGACTTGATGCGTTTCGCGGTGATTCGCGCCATTTTTATGTCAGGGTGTTCGGGACTGCTACTGATGGTAAAAGTGGACAGTTTTTTCGAATGATATCGATCTGCTATCAAGGCAATTGCAGTGGAATCAGCGCCGCCCGAGAGAGCGAGGCCGACTTCGGCGGCGCTCGTCAGGCGAGAGCCGACGGCGTCGATGAGCAATTCTGCCAGGCGCTTTCCGGCTTCATCAAAAGATAGGGAGTCGTCGGGGTCAAGCGACAGTCGAAAGTAGCACTTCTCTTCTATCTGAAGCTGCTCACCTTGCCGCCGAACACGAAGCCAGTGTCCGGGACGGACGCTCATCACGCCCTTCAGGAAAGTAGTATTTCCAACCGGATAGCTGGGGACAATGAGGTCGACCATTTTCTGCTCTTCGAGTTCTGGCGAAAACTCCTCGTCCTGCAAGAGCGCCGTTAGCTCGGAGGCAAACAGAAAAACGTTCCTTTCTTGAGAAAAAAAATAGTAGAGGGGTTTGACGCCAAAACGGTCACGGGCAAGGTAAAGCGAGTCTCCGTCGGCGACGGCGAGCGCGAAGTCTCCGTCGAGCAGTTCGGTGAGAGCATCACCGAATTCCTGGTGAAGACACATGATCGTCTCCACATCAGACGGAGTGCGGAAGCTGTGCCCCCTGGCCTCCAGCCGACCCCTCAGCTTGCGGCGATTGGAGATGTAGCCGTCGCAAACTGCAACCTGATCTTCCGACCGTTTGAAGATCGCAGGCTCGTCGTATCCTGAGTCTCGGAGACTCAGCAGGGTTACGCCAATATTAATCTTACTTCGGGAGAAATACCCGACGCCGTCAGGACCCCTCGCCTGCATCACGTCAAGCATTCTGGAGAGAAGCTTGTCATCCGTAACGCCAATTCCTCCTGCAATTCCACTCATGAGTGCTCCGTTCCTGCCAGCAAACGTCAACCGTTCTAAGGGCGCACCGTGGGGACGGCGGGTTCACCCACTTTGACCTCTACGTTGAACCAGATGTAATCGGTCATGTAACCAAGCAACTCCTGAGGAACTCCCTTGTCACCGAGTAAGGTTGAGTAGTGCGCGGCGTCGACGTGTACTCGTTTCGGCACCCACACGCCTTCCGGCGTCCGCATTTGTTCATAGAGGACGGCTGGATTCTCCGAAGCTTTCGCCCTCCCGTTTTCTTCGTCGGGGCCAGACTGTCTCACCCGCCGCGGCCAAGCTACCAATCGAATAACAACTTTGTCAGCCGCGTCCATCCACATCTCACCTTCGAGATTCGACAGGTACTCTATTTCGCCATCAAAAACAACTCCGGCGCGCGGCCGGAAATTCAGCACGATGACCTCACGGCTGTCTCGTCGCTCGTGGCGCGGTGAGTGAAAGTCGAACTTCTCCAAAAAGTCAGAAGGACTTACCCTGACAGCCTGAGAAGACCGGGGGCGGAATCTCCACGTGAAGTACATCGGCGCTGGATCTGCTGCGGGCAGCGCCTGGTCCGCCTCGCCCTGCTCGGCCTCTTCCATCTTTGCCCCCGTTCGCCCACGTTCTTTTTCGAGTTGTTTCGCCGAAACGTTACGCCCGTCTTTTTCCAAGCTGACACCGAAGAGCCGCTTGCCAACGCCATACATCTCGTAACTCCGTGTTTTTTCTTTCACCTTCCCGCCCTTGCCGGTCTCACGGAACGCTATGTGCATCTTGAAACTGTATTCAGAGAGGCGCCGGTGCATGACGACGCTATTACGTCGGGACTCGCTGAGCAGCGCAGATATGTACCGGGCATAGTCACTGTTCGCCCTGCTTTCACTTTGCGCTAGCAACTGAATGACGACGAACAAAGCGCAAATCAACCAAATGAAACCCAATGTGTATGACGGTTTTATTTTCATGGACACCGGATCAAAATCAGGATGATCGCCACACCGGGTTCAGCATGGCGATCACACACGGGCGCAACCAGCGTTTACCTGCAACGGTATCTGCTAAGCGCAAGCACAGCCGCAAGCACAACCGCAACCGGGTTCGGCATATGAGCATGCACATGTATGATTGTCACAACTAACGCAACCACAGCCAGTTGTAGTTATGCAGCCGAGTGCGATGCCACGCAGCGGTCCGATGATCTCCTTG
>JANNON010000740.1:0-5197 GCA_031399105.1 Blastocatellia bacterium
GACCGGGCCGTCTTGGAAGAAGCACGCAATTGGACGAGAGTTGTTGAGATCTCTTTCAAAACCAGTTGAATTCTTCGCGTCGGCCCGGTCGCTGCGCTCCGCGGTTCTGATTGCTTCGCGCCGACCGCTTGTCGAATTGCCTACTCACTCGCTGATCAAGACGGCATCTCGCAAGAGCATCCCACGCGTGGCGGCGAGTGTCTTGCCATCTCTCGACCACGAAAATCCGGTCATCAGACTATCCTTGAAATCCGTGATCTGTTTCGGCGGCCCACCATCAATTGGTTGAGCCCACACATTAGTGACGTTCCGGTTGCTAACCGGGTACAGAATCGAGCGTCCATCCGGTGACCAATGGGCGAGCGGAGAGATGGTGCCGCTGGTTTGAAAAGCAAATGTTTTGACGGGCTCGCGACTCTCGACCGGCTCGCCATCCTCGATCGGAATAATCGCGAAACGATTGGGAGGCGCACTCTCATCAACGGAGTCAGTGTACATATAGACGATAAATTTTCCGTCGGGCGAGACATCCGGCGCGACTGCTGATCCATTAATTAACTGCACCGGACTCCCGCCATCAGCCGGCACTCGCCAAAGAGTTATGCGACCCTCATTGACCGACGAATAGAAAACCCACTTATCGTCAGGCGATAGAGTCGGAAGGAAATCTGCCGCGCCAGTCGTCAATCGTTTCGGATTGCTGCCATCGATCTCCATTCGCCAGACATTCCTTGCGCCAGTCCGGTTCGAAATGAAAACAATAAAGCGACCATCATTCGAAACAACGGGACTATTGTTAAGACCGGCGGTCGCGGTCAGTTGCCGGCGATTCCTGCCGTTGGCGTCCATGATCCAAAGATCCAGCAGCCCGCTTTCATTCGAGGCAAAAACAATTCGACCATCCGGGGTCCAATCCAAACTAATTCCGGACGATCCAAAGAAACCAACGTTACCGGTAGGCAGTTGGACCGCGCGCTTAGCATCGCCTTCCGGCGCGATCCAGATATTCACGAGGCCGGTAGCTTGCACGGTACTTAACTTTTTTCCATCGGTCGAAAGCCCCAGAGCGCGGTACGCGGCCAGATCATTTGTGATCCGTCGCTTACTGCCCTCCGGATAAGAGAGCATCCAGACCTGTGCAGTGCCGGCATTGTCCCCTGCGACAACAAGCAGATTCTGCATGTTGAGCCATTGCACGCGGCCGATGAATGGCCAGGGTTCCGGCGTCACGTCTTCCCCGTTCCGTCGGCAACGGAAACTGCCACTACGCGACTTTGTGATCCTAAGCGCGCAATCGCCGTGGCTATCAGTTTCCCATCGGGCGACCATGACGGTCCGCCGAAAAAGATTGGAGAGAACGCTTCGGGGGACTTGCGAGTTGCGAGGATACGCTCGTTAGTGCCAGCAATATTTGCAATGATCAGCGCACTCTCGCCCGCGCCCGGAAAGTTCCCGCGTATCAAAACGAATTCCCTGCCATCGGGTGAGAAGCTCACTGGCCCATCGATTCCTTCCAGAACCTTTTTCGCGGTACCCCCGAACACAGGCACGCGATAGAGCGTTCCTCGATCCAGATTTGCCTTCACCGCGTAAAAGAGATCGTTGCCGTCGGGAGAGAACGTAATTCCAAAAAGACCAACCGGCGCAGGCGGCACAATCTCTTTATCGTTAGCAGTGCTCACTTGTCGAATCCAGAGACTCTGCTGTCCAGCATCGCTGAGCGCGTAGACGATGTACTTGCCGTCGGGCGAAATGGTCGCATCAATTGCTTTGCCTAAGTTGGTGATGCGCGCCAACGATATCTTCTCAAAAGGCTGCGGCGGTTTTGCTCGGGGGAAGAACTTGTAGCCAATGATGATTGCAGCCAGCAGTCCTATTGCAGCCACGCCAACCAGCAAGAGTGTGCGCGAGTTCTTTCCCGCTACCGCGTGCTGCCTGGTTGCGACGGCAGCTCCTACTTTCCCGGTTGCGAAGGCAGCATCCACAGTCCGGCCAGTGTGCTGAACTCCTGTCGCGGGTCCGTCCTGATCGACATCTGAAAGTTGTTGCTGTGCCGAAAATTCGAGTTGCTGCTTTATGCTGCGCAAGTCACCAAGCAGTTCGCGCGCAGTTTGATATCGCTCTTCACGATCCTTTCGCAGCGCCTTGCGTACAATCCAATCCAACTCCGAAGGCACCAACGGCGTTCTGGCCAGAGGCGAAGGTTCGCGTTCAAGGATGGAAACGATCAAATCGCTCGGCGTTGCCCCCTTGAAAGGTGTTGCGCCGGAGAGCAGCTCGTACAGCACCACTCCCAAACTCCAAATGTCGGTGCGCGGATCGAGGGCGAGGCCGCGGGCCTGTTCTGGAGACATGTAAGCCGTCGTCCCCATCACTACGCCGGTTCCCGTGTCGACCTGCATCAATGTCGAGTTGTCGGGCGAGGTGGGGCTGGTTTCCGATAATTTGGCCAAACCAAAATCAACCACCTTCGCATAGCCGTCATGCCGCAGCATGATGTTCTCAGGCTTGATGTCGCGGTGCACGATGCCGGCCTGATGCGCGGCGGCGAGTGCGGAAGTCACTTGCAGCGCGAGTTCAAGAATCTCGCTGACGCTGAGCGGCGAATGAAGTTGGCGCTGACGCAAGGTCTCGCCTTCGACAAACTCGGTTGCTATGAACTGCCGGTCGTCAAAAGATCCCACTTCGTAGATCGTCAGGATGTTTGGGTGGTTGAGTGCCGAGGCTGCGCGCGCTTCGCGTTCAAAACGGCGGAGGCGATCAAGGTCATTGTTGTAACTCGCGGGCAAAAACTTTAGGGCTACTTTCCTTCCCAGACGAGTATCTTCCGCGAGGTAAACTTCACCCATGCCGCCTCGCCCAAGTATTGAAACGATCCGGTAGGCGCCCAGAGATTGGCCGGCCGCTATGCCAGGGGGTTGGGACACGATCAGATCTGCAGCAAGTTCATAAGCAGGTTCGTCAATGAACCGCCCTTCTTTTTCGTGCGATTGAATCAAGGCCTGTACTTCGCAGCGCAAGCCTGCATTGCCCGAACATGCCTCGTCAAGGAAACTCTCTCGCTCTGCCGGCTGGCGTTCAAGCGCGGCATGAAAGAGGTGCTTTACTTGTTGCCAATCTGCGGGCGTCATCTCAAACATTGCTTCAATTGAAAACTACCGATCGTAAATTCCATATGGGACTGCTTTGCACAAAACTAAATACTCGACGGTAAGTCTGCGGGGTAAAGCCTTGGACAGGCGCAAAGCAATCAGAACCGCCGAGCGTAGCGACCGGGCCGACGCGAAACAATTCGACTGGTTTTGAAAGAGATCCCAACTACTCTATCAATTTGGTGCATCTTCCTAACCGGCCCGGTCGCTGCGCTCCGCGTCCTGATTAGTCGCTCCGCTTCGGATTAAAGAAACAACTCCTCTCGATCTATAACGCGAAGCCGCTCGACTCTGCCCCTCAAAATTTACTCTAATCTCCTCCTAAGCCACGCGCGCGCTACTTTCCAGTCGCGCTCGACGGTGGCGTGACCAATGCTCAAAACTTCCCCAACTTCGTCTATCGAAAGGCCGCCGAAAAACTTCAGTTCAACTATCCGGGCCTGTTGCGAATCCAGTTGCGAGAGTTCTTCAAGCGCTTCATGCAGGGCCAATACGTCGAGATCAGGCCGCGTTGCGATCTCTTGCGCGTTGGTAATCGAAAGCCGTTGCTGTTCTGACCCGCCACGCTTCTCCGCATGACGGGCGCGCGCATGGTCAACCAGAATTCGCCGCATTAGCTGGGCAGCGATTCCGTAGAACTGCGCGCGGTTCTGCCACTTCGCTGCTCGCTGATCCACTAGTCTCAAATAAGCTTCATTAACGAGCGCTGTTGGTTGCAGGGTGTGTTCCTGCCGTTCGCGGCGGAGGTAGTTGTTGGCCAGCCGGCGCAGTTCGCTGTAGACCAGCGGCATGAGCGCTTCAAGAGCCCTCGGATCGCCTTCGTGCCAGCGAATCAGCAGTTGAGTTATGCCTTGTGGAGCTTCCATGCAGCGGCGGGCGCTTCCTCTGAATACTACTTCGAAAGACGTGTTTAAAGGTTACGTCTGCAAAGGAATCTACGCAAGAGTGCCTGTTGCGATAGTAGCGACGCAGTTTGCTCGTTCGCGATTCGATTGGGGGGGTTGAGGGTCGGTACCACGCCGCGGTAGAGACTGTGCAAAAACTCATGATCTAACGAGACAAATCAAGATACGTAGTCTCACTGTCAGGAAGGTGGACCCTGTCCCCGCCTGCTCGGCGCAATGAAGATCGGTAAATCTGGAATCTGACAACGACTTTGCAACTAAGGCAACTTGAAGCGGGGACAGGGTCCACCTTCCTGACAGTGAGACTACGCATCTTGATTTGTCTCACCGGACCATCAATTTTTCGCCCACCCGCTTCCGCGAGGCGTTACTGACTTCACTCTAAACCCAGTCAATGACCAACCAGCATCAGGTTGAGGGAGTTTTCAGCGAACTACCGCGTTAATAGATGAGGCACAAATTGATGCTTCACGAAATTGAAAAAATAGGTTAGCCGCGTGTGAATCGTTCGCCCGCCGCATGAAACTTTGGAGGTACGTATGAAAAAGCAGAACTTCGCGATGGTGTTGTTGGTAGTGATGACTGGAGTGTTAGGTGCGAGCGCCGAGGCGCAGGGGAACGGTTGCCCGCAACTTAGAGCGAGCATCCCGTTTGAGTTCAAGGTGGGAAAGGCGACCCTGCCGGCCGGCGACTACGAAATTCAGTGCTCGAGTTCCACCACCGATCAGAAAATCTTGCAGCTAAGCGAGCGTGACAAAAGCGGACAAGCGCTGATTCGAACGAGTGTGGTCAACGGAACTCGTGGGCGAATTACCCGAATCGTCTTCAATCGCTATGGCGACCAGTACTTCCTTACACAGTTGTGGATGGCTGGCGAGGCGACTGGCATGCAGGTGTTGAAGTCACGAGCGGAAATGAATGTCGGTCGCAAACTCGCTCGCAACCCGCAGAAGGTTGAAACGATCGCGCACGTGAAGCCGCGTTAACGCTTCGCACTGCGCAACGGTCCGTCAGCAGGCAGAAGTTGGGGAACTCCTGGCCAGCTGATTGTAGGGGCGTCCCTCCGTGGGCGCCCCTCGTTTGTTTCCTGGCTCCCTCACAAAGGTATCTGTCCTTGTCATGAGGGGCGCCCACGGAGTG